>NZ_VIGC02000042.1 GCF_006569185.2 Litorilinea aerophila
CGACCGACGTGGGCTTTTCGACAGGCCAGGGTCACATTGCCTGTGGCTTCCCAAGTCTCAAACAGCAGCTTGCGCTGCTGCGGAGTCGTGTGTGGAAAATGGGTGCGTCTCTTAGCCATACCACTATTACCCGAGTTCGCCGAGTGTCCAAACTGCAATTGATCACTACAAATTGTAACAAACTCGTTCCTGTTCATCTTGATTTCTGATGATATGCCACACCGCAACTAGTTAGGCTGCATCCGCTTGTTCGGCCGCCGCGAGCGCAGCGAGCAAGGCCGACAAGCGGGCGAAGCCCGCCGCGCCATTCAGCCGAGCGCGAAGCGGTCGGCTGAACTATTGATTATGCGGAAACTTTCCGTATAACTACCTCAAAATCAGGTGGATCCCGGAAATCTATCCGGATATACTGAAGAAGAGATGGTATTATGCGGATTGGTATCCGCATAATATAAACAGCTCTGCTGTGAGTCAGGGTTATATGCGGAATGTTCACCATAGGCCCCAACGTTCTAATGGGCTTACCGACAGTATACAACTCCACTTTCTCGCCGTCAAGCAGGAGAAAGAAATCATGTCTCAACGCCCCAAGAAGCTGCTTGAACAGGTCTCCGATGCCCTGCGCCGGAAGCATTACTCTTACCGCACAGAAAAGTCCTATGTTCACTGGATTAAACGTTTCATTCTCTTCCATCACAAACGCCATCCCAAAGACATGGGTGCAGCAGAGATCGAAGCCTTTCTCACCCACCTGGCCGTGACGGAGAAGGTCTCCGCCTCCACCCAGAACCAGGCCCTCTCCGCCCTCCTCTTCCTCTATCGCCATGTTCTAGATCAGGAAGTGGGGCCCATCAACGCTCTGCGCGCCAAGCCATCCAAGTACCTCCCCACCGTACTCTCCAAGGACGAGGTCAGCTGCCTCCTGGATCAACTGACAGGTGTACATGCCCTCTTGGCCCGGCTTCTCTATGGCAGTGGTATGCGCCTGGCCGAAGGATTGCGTTTACGTGTCAAGGACATCGACTTCGAGCAGCATCACATCCTCGTTCGTGATGGCAAAGGGGAAAAGGACCGGGTGACCCTCCTGCCTACCAGCTTGTACGATGAGCTCCAGGCCCAGCTCGCCTACGCCCATCGGCTCCACCAGAAAGACCTGGCCAGGGGGCTGGGGGCCGTCTACCTGCCCTACGCGCTCAGCCGTAAATACCCCAATGCCGAACGAGAGTGGGGCTGGCAGTATGTCTTCCCGTCCCACCGCATTTCCGCTGAGCCGGGAACCGGTATTCGTCGCCGCCATCATCTGGACCCCAGCGGCCTGCAGAAAGCCATCCGCCAGGCCGCCAAAGCCATTGGCCTCGCCAAACCGGTGGGCCCCCATACCCTGCGCCATTGCTTCGCCACCCACCTGCTGGAAGCCGGTTATGACATCCGCACTGTGCAAGAACTCCTGGGTCACAAGGACGTCAAGACCACTATGATTTACACCCACGTCATGCAGCGGGGCCCCCTGGGCGTGCGCAGCCCCCTGGACGGCTGAGCGCTACTAAATACGGCGTGGTGCGTGAACTCGTTCACGCACCACGCAGCACCCCAGAAACCCTTGCTCAGGGAGCCGAGAAATCTCGGGGAATCTGTGGTTTCTGCAGGGGACCCAGGGCCCTTACCCGGCCTCGGGCACCGGGGCCGGGATGGGCTCGATGCGCACCGGGCAGACCTTGAGCTCGGCCGTGTGGGTGATGGGGTCGTAGCCGGCGCCGGTCAGGACATTGATGGGCACGTCGTTGAAGCTGAAGCTGGCGAAGACTGTGCCCCGGGGCGAGCGGGTGGTCGCCTTCACCTTGATCAGCACCGAACCCCGGCGGCTGCTCATGCGACACCAGCCCCCATCCTCCAGGCCCCAGGCGGCCACGTCGTCCGGGTGGACCTCCAGCACCTCCTCGGGCAGCAGGTAGTCGATGCCCTGGGCGCGACCCGTCTGGGTGCGGGTGTGGTAGGACTGGAGTCGCCGGCCCGTGGTGAGCCAGACCGGGTATTCGTCGTCCACCGTCTCCGCCGGGTCCCGGTAGCCCACCACGGTGAAGCGCCCCCGCCCGTTCACGAATTCCCCCTCGTGGAGGCGTGGGGTGCCCGGGTGGCCTTTGTAGGGGATCGGCCACTGGTACTGGCCCGACTCGGCCAGATCCCAGTCGATGCCGGCGTAGATGGGGGAGACGCTGCACAGCTCGTTGAAGATCTCCTTGGGCGAGTCGTATTCGAAGCCGGGGATGCCCAGCCGCTCGGCCAGCCGGCTGATGATCCACCAGTCCGGTTTGGCCTCGCCGGGCGGCGGCACGGCCGCGCGCACCCGCTGGATGCGCCGTTCCGTGTTGGTGAAGTGGCCGTCGGTCTCGGCCCAGGCCGTGGCCGGCAACACCACATGGGCCAGTTGCGCGGTTTCGGTCAGGAAGATGTCGATCACCACCAGGTGGTCCAGCGCCCGCAGCGCCCGCTCGCCATGGCTGCGGTCCGGGTCGGAGACCAGGGTGTTCTCCCCGTCGATGAGCATGGCCCGGATCTCTTTGCCCGCCTGGGCCATGGCCTGGACCTTGGTCAGCCCCCGGGCCAGGTCGATGGGGCGACCGTAGAGCTGGCTGAATTTGGCCTGGTTGGCGGGGTTGTCCACCGGCTGGAAGCCGGGATAGTTGTTGGGCAGCGCGCCGGCGTCGCCGGCCCCCTGGATATTGTTTTGCCCCCGCATGGGGTTGATGCCCGTACCCTCCCGGCCGATGTTGCCGGTCATCAGGGCCAGGTTGCAGAGGCTCTGGACATTGTCCACCCCGCAGATGTGTTCGGTGATGCCCAGGGTGTAGTAGATGGCGGCCCGCTCGGCCCGGCCGTAGAGCAGGGCCGCGGCCTCAATGTCCGCCGCGGGGACCCCGGTGATGGGCTCGGCCCACTCGGGCGGGAACTGCTTCACATGTTCCAGGAAGGCCTCCACGCCGGTGGTGCGGGCGGCGATGAATTCGTGGTCAATGAGATCTTCCCGCGCGATGACGTGGGCCATGGCCAGGAGCAGGGCCACGTCCGACCCGACCCGCAGGGGCAGGTAGATGTGGGCCAGCTCGGCCAGCTTAATACGTCGGGGATCGGCCACGATGAGTTTGGCGCCCCGGGCCAACGCCTTTTTCAGGCGCGTCGCGGCCACCGGGTGGCACTCGGTCATGTTGGTGCCGATGCAGAAAAACACCTCCACTTTTTCCATGTCGGCCAGGGGGTTCGACATGGCGCCCCGTCCAATGGTGGCTGCCAGACCGGCAACCGTGGGGGCGTGTCAGGCACGGCTACAGTTGTCGATGTTGTTGGTGCCAAAGCCGGCCCGGATGAACTTCTGCATCAGGTAGTCGGCTTCGCTGGGCGTGCGGCCGGAGGCGATGCCGTAGACCGCGTGGCGGCCGTACTGCTCTACCACCCGGCGGAAGCCGGCGGCCGCGACCTCCAGGGCCTCGTCCCAACTGGCTTGGTGGAGCTGTCCATCCTCCCCGCGCACCAGCGGATGCTGGAGCCGGTCCGGATGGTGGATGAAGTCGTAGGCGAACTGGCCTTTGACGCAGAGGGCGCCCTGGTTGGCCGGCCCATCCATGGCCGGATGGATGGCCACGATGCGGTCGTCCCGGGTCAGGACATCCACCGCACAGCCGACGCCACAGTAGCCACAGATGGTGCGGGTTTTGGTGATGCCCTGGGCGCTCAAGGCTTGTGCACCGAACGCGTGTGGGGTGAAGGTGATAGGCTGCATGGCATTGCTCCCTGGTAATCAATAGCCGTCTTGCCTGCAAAAGGGCGTTTTTAACGCAAGGGCGCAAAGTCCCCAAGAAACTCAACAGAGGATTGCTCGAATCAGCGTTTATCTGCGTGGGTCAGCGTTTTGACCGTTGGCAGTAGAGCCCTGGTCAGGTCCGTGCGATAGAACGGCTGGCCTGGGCCTGTCCATCCAGCCCCCCGGCGAAGCGCAGGGCCTTCCGATCGGCCAGCGCGCCGGTGGGGCAGGTCTGAACACACTGGCCACAGAAGGTGCAGGCAGAATCCTTCAACAGGCCGTCGAACTCGGTGGCGATCCGGGTCTGGAAGCCCCGATTGATGACGCTGATGGCGTAGTCGCCCTCCTGCTCCGCGCAGACCCGGACGCAGCGGTAGCAGGAGATGCAGAGGTCGTAATCCCGCAGGATGAAGGGGTTGTCGTCGTCCAGACGGCTGCGGCCGGAATGACGGCCGGCGAAGCGGCCCGGCTGGATGCCGTAGCGGGCCAGCAGGGTGGTCAATTCCTGGGACGCGTAGCCCCGCAAGGGGTGGACCTCCCGGGGTGGGTTCTCCGAGGCCACCATCTCCAGGAGGGTGCGGCGATACCAGGCCAGGGTTTCTGTCTCGGTGCGGACCACCATGTCCGGCGCGGCCTGGGCGGTGCAGGAGGCCACCGGCGCCCGCGCGCCCTCCACCTCCACCACGCAGAGGCGACAGCCGCCAAAGGGCTGCAGCCGCGGGTCGTAGCACAGGGTCGGGATCTCCTTTCCCTGGCGTCGCGCCACCTGGTAGAGGGTCTCTCCCGGTGTGAAGGTCACCCTTTCACCGTCCAGGGTGAGGGTGGGCTGCTGGGGTTCGCTGGGGTTGGATGCCATGGCCATCACTCCTTCTCGTGCTGGACCTGGTCCGCCGGGCGGGCGGCCAGATGGGCCTGGATCTGGACCGGGAAGTAGCGCACCAGGCTGTCGGTGACCATGGGGGCAGCCTGGCCCAGCCCGCAGGCGCTGAGGGCCCGCATGGTGCGCCCCAGGTCGGCCACCTCTTGCTGCCAGGCTTCCCAGGTGGATGGCCCCCCACCGTCCAGTCGTTCGTGCAGGCGCTGGGTGCCGATGCGGCAGGGGAAGCACTTGCCGCAGGACTCGTGGGCGAAGAAGGCCATGGCGTCGGCCGCCACCTGGACCATGTCCCGGCGGTCATCGAAGACCATGATGCCCCCCGCGCCCAGGAAGGTGCCTTTGCGCCGCAGGCTGGGGTCGTCCAGGTTGACGTCCAGGTCGTCCCCGGCCAGGAAGCCGCCGGAGAGGCCGGCCATGGTCACGGCCTGGATGGTGTGGCCGGGCAGGGGGCCGCCGGCCCAATCGTACAGCAAGGTGCGGAGGGGCAGGCCCATGGGGATCTCGTAGTTGCCGGGGCGTTGGATGTCGCCCGAAAGGCTGATCACCTTGGTGCCGGCCTGCTCTCCCAGGCCCAGGGCCCGGTACCAGTCTGGCCCGTGGCGCAGGATGGGCGGCACCGAGGCCAGGGTCTCCACATTGTTCACCACCGTGGGCAGGCCCTCGAAGCCGTGGGTGACCGGGTAGGGGGGACGGTTGCGGGGGAAGGGGTGGCGGCCCTCCAGGCTGTTGAGGAGCGCGGTCTCTTCGCCGCAGATGTAGGCGCCCGCGCCCCGGCGCAGATAGATCTCAAAGGAGAAGTCGCTGCCCAGGATCTGGGGACCCAGATAGCCGGCCTCCCGGGCCGCGGCCAGGGCCTGGGCCAGGAGGTGGTAGGTGGCCGGGTACTCGTAGCGCAGGTAGATGAAGCCCCGGGTGGCGCCGGTGGCGTAGGCCGCCAGGGTCATCCCCTCGATCACGGCGAAGGGGTCGTAGTCCAACAGGGCCCGGTCCTTGAAACAGCCCGGTTCGCCCTCATCCGCATTGCAGACGATGGTCTTGGGCGCGCCCGGCGCATCGGCCACGGCCTGCCACTTGACGCCGGTGGGAAAGCCAGCGCCGCCCCGCCCGGCCAGGCCGCTGGCCCGGACCTGTTCAATGACGTCGGCCGGTGTGAGCTCCTGGAGCGCCCGGCGCAGGGCCTGGTAGCCGCCGGTGGCCCGGTAGCCGGCCAGGGTGTTGCGGCCCGGCGTGCGGATGTGGGCGAAGACGCACTCCGGGCTGCCGGCCGGGTTGGGCGGCGGCAGGGGCGAGGGCGTGGCGGCCAGGGGCAGGGCCGGCTGCTCATCGCCGTGGCCGGTCCATACCTGGTCGCCCACCAGCACCGGGATGGGGGCATCGCAGCGGCCGGCGCAGGGCATGGGAGTGGCGCCCTGGTCGGCCAGGGCAGCCAAGAGGGCCTGGGCCCCGTGTTGGGCACAGATGGGGCCGGTGCAGACCCGGGGATGGCCGTGGCCCCCTGACTCCCGGGAGAAGTGGTGGTAGAAGGTCACCGTGCCGTAGAGGTCGGCCAGGGGGATGCGAAGGGCCGTGGCCACGGCGCGCAGGCTCTCCTCGCCCAGGTAGCCGTCCCGTCGGTGAAAGGCGTGGAGGATGGGCAGGAGGGGCGCAGGTTCGTCCTGCCAGTTCGAGATGAGATCCTGGTCGGTCGGCTGGGCCATGTGCTACTCCAAGGGCCGGGATCCGGATGATGGGCAGGTATGTCGGCACGGTCGGAGGGGAACGACCACGTTCCCAGGCCACGCCCTGCCGCTCCGGATGTCTCGCTCAGGGTGGGGAATCCATACCGCTGTCCTGGCGTGTCTGTTTCGCCAATTTCATTATCGGAGAAGCGGGGGCAAATGTCAACCGGGATGGGAGGGTGCCGTTCCTTCACCCGACCGGGGAGCGCGACAGCGGGCGGGCGGGCACGGCGGCCCGCCCGCCCGCTGTCGCCTTTCCGTCATGCGTTCGGGGGCAATCGGGGCGCACAATTGTGCGCCCCGATTCATTACATCCCGGCCAGGGTCGTGAGACCCACGAACAGCCCCTGGGCCAGGGCGTCCTCGCGGATGGTTTCGGCCGGCAGGTGGAAGGTGGTCATGGTCACGGCGCCCCGGCCGTAAGGGAGCCGATGCAGGAGGGACACCGGCCGGTGGATCCAGCCCAGGGCCAGGCCCGCCCATGTGGCCTGGGCCATCAGCGTGGCCGGCAGGCCGGCCAACACTGCCCGGGGTGTGACCGGCTGGAACTCCATCTCCAGCAGCGGCCCACCGGGCAGATGGGCAAAGGGGCCGGTCTTCCGTAGCCAGCTGAAGGACGTGGCCCAGTCGCCCTGCCAGGCGGTGCCCGCCCGGGGCACCACCCGGCCCGCCGGCAGGCGGAGCCCAGGCGCGGTGGGCTCCTCGGGCTCGGCCAACAGGAGCAGCCGGGCCCCGGCCTGGACGGCTTCCTGGAGCGCTGGGGTGTAGCGGCGGGCTACCCAGATGCCCTCCCCCGGGGATGGCTGCTCCACCAGGCTGTAGCCCAGCTCCTGGAGCGCCTGGGCCAGGGCTTCGTCGTCCACCACGTGGATGGAATGGACAGGGGCGGGCGCGGCCACCACCGCCAGCTCCACCAGGGCCTGGGCCCGGGTGAGCCCCTGGCCGTCTCGCCAGGTGACGTGCAGGGGCAGGATCTGGCTTTCCAGCCCCCGAGGTACGGGCACTTCCACCGTGGCGGCCGGCGCCGGGGCCGTCCCTTGGGCTGCGCCGGCCCGCCAGTGGAACGTCCCTTCGGCTTCAGGGCCAGCCGGTCCCATGGCCTGCAGCTCCACGGCGATGGATTGACCGGGCGCGGCGCTCCACCGCTGGGGGCGGACGGTTACCACCCGCTCCTGGTTCATGTCCACAAAGTAGCGGTCCAGTCCAGCCTTGATGTGCCGTTGCATGTCCATCAGGCCGTTGCACTCCCAGTGGACGTCGGTGAACTCGGTGATGACGTAGCCGGCGATGGCGGGATGGCGCCGCATGGAGGTCAGTTCGTAGGCCAGGCTGCGGGCCATGTGCTCCTGAGAAGCCTGCAGGAAGTCGTCCCAGCTGCCGAAGACCTGGTCCAGGCCGTATTTGTGGAAGCGCTGTTCCACGCCGTGGGGATAGACGATCCCTTCGCCCCAGTCGTAACCGGTCTCAAACCACCAGGGATCCCGGCCATTCTCCTGGATGGCCCGGGGATCGGGCAGACCCCAGTTGCCGAATTCGCTGACGATGAGGGGCAGGTCGTCGCGGCGATGGTCGGCGAAGTCGGGAGCCCAGGCCCACGGCGCCCGGCCGGCAAAGTCCGCCACCCACTGGTCCCATTCGGCCGCGTGGTCGGGGATGCAGCGGTAGTGGTGGTAGTCCTCCAGATCGCCGGCCACGTGGAAGTTGGGCGCGCAGGGCGAGTTGTCCACGATGAGGCGGGTGGGATCCAGGGCTTTGGCCTCCTGGTAGAAGTCTGCCAGCCAGCGGCGGTGTTCTGGGTTACGGACCAGGTCCGTGCCCCAGTCTTCGTTGACCAGGCTCCAGGCGATGATGGAGGGGTGGTTCCAGTCCCGCTCCACCATGCCGGCGAAGGTCTCCCTGGCCCGGCGGGCCGCATCGGGCGACAGGTGCATCCAGTTGGGGATCTCGGTCCAGATGAGGATGCCCAGGCGGTCGGCCACCTGGTAGTAGCGGGGATCTTCGATCTTGATGTGGCAGCGCAGGCAGTTGAGGCCCAGCGCCTTGGCTTTGCGCACCTGATCTTCCAGGAAGGCCAGGCTGGGCGGCGTGTAGATGGTGTAGGGGTAGTAGGCCTGGTCCAGCGCGCCCCGCAGGTAGATGGGCTCGCCGTTGAGGAAGATGCGCCCGTCCCGGGCTTCCACTGTGCGGAAGCCACAGGTCTCCTGCAGGAGATCCACGGGCTCGCCGGCCACCGCCAGGCGGGCCAGCACGGTGTAGAGGGCGGGGTCGTCTGGGCTCCATGGCCGGAGGGTCTCCAGGTCCAGGGTGAGGGTGCCCTCCAGCTCGTTGTGGAGTTCCCGCCGGGCCACCGCCCGGCCCGTGGGATCCAGGACGGTGATCTCCAGGGTGAAATCATGGTGGGAGGGCCGTTGGTTCAGGCTGGCCTGCACCGTGAGCTGGCCGCTGACCCGGTCGGGGGTGAGCCGCAGCCGGCGGATGTGGACGGCCGAGCGCTGCTCCAGCCAGACGCTCTGCCACAGCCCGCTGATGGGGCCATACCAGCTCTGCTTGCCGTGGGGAATCTCGGCGAAGGGGTAGGGGGTGGGTTCCCGGTGGGGGACGGCTTCATCGGCCACCCGGACCAGGAGCTCGTTTACGCCGGGCTGCAGGTAGGGAGCCACCTCGAACTCGAAGGGCAGGTAGCCGCCCTCGTGTTCGCCCACCAGGCGGCCGTTGATCCAGACCCGGGTATGGTAGTCCGCGGCGCCGAAGTGCAGGATGGCGCTGCCTTCGGGCTTGTTCGGCAGGGCGAAGCGGCGACGGTACCAGCCGGCGCCCGCGGCTTCCCGCAGATCTTCAAACTGGGCCTGCCAGGGGAGGGGAACGGTGGCCACTCGCCAGGCTTGGGGCGCCACCGGGTTGAGCTCGGCCCGCTGTTCTGGGTCGTGGTAAAACTGCCAGATTCCGTCCAGGCTTAGACATTTGCGAAAGCTCATAGGGTTCTCCGACAACGTTTGGATTTCCTGTCTCATTCAATCTATCATCGGCCGCCCATGCCGGTCAGCATGACGCCCTGGATGATGCGCCGCTGGAAGATGGCGTAGAAGAGGAGCACGGGCGCGCTGGCCACCATGGCGCCGGCCATGACCAGCGCCCGCTCCTGGGTGTAGGTCCCCTGGAGGACGGTGAGGCCCACGGGCAGGGTGCGCATCTCCAGCCGGTTGAGCACAATCAGGGGCCAGAAGAGGTCGTTCCAGGCGCCCAGGAAGAGGAAGATGGTCAGGGCAATCAGGGCGGACTGGCTCAGGGGCAGGATGATCTGCCAGTAGATGCGGAAGCGGCTGGCACCGTCGATCACGGCTGCCTCTTCCATTTCCCGGGGGATGCTGAGGAAAAACTGGCGCAGGAGGAAGACGCCGAAGACATTGGCCGCCCCCGGCCAGATGAGGGCATGGTAGGTGTCCAGCCAGCCCAGCCAGCGCACCAGCAGGAAGACCGGGATCAGGGTGACCTGGCCCGGCACCATGATGGTGAAGAGGATCAGCATGAAGAGAAAATCCCGGCCGGGGAAGCGCAGGCGGGCGAAGCCGTAGGCGGTCAGGCTGCTGATGAAGAGGGCCACCGCCGTGGCCGCGGTGCTAACGATCACGCTGTTGATCAGCCAGCGCCCCACCTGGAGATCCTGGCGGGTGAAGACTTCCCGGTAGTGCTCCAGGGTGGGCGTCTGGGGCCAGAACTGGAGAGGCCAGGCGAAGACCTGCTCCGACGGCGTGATGGAGACCACCAGCATCCAGTAGATGGGGAAGCCTACCACCACGGCCAGGGCGATCAGGGCGGCGTAGAGCAGCAGCCGGTGGAGGTAGTGCATGCGGCGCTCTTTGGAGAGGTGCATGATGCAGGCTCCTTCCCGGGTTTAATATTCGACGATGCTCTGCCGCCCAAAGAAGCGGAACTGGAGCAGGGTGAAGAACAGGATCACCAGGGCCAGGCCGATGGCGATGGTGGTGCCATAGCCCATGCGGAAAAAGCGCCAGGCCGTCTGGTAGAGGTACATGATGGTGGTGAAGGAAGCCCGGCCCGGGCCACCGCCGGTCATGATGTAGGGCTGGCCGAAGACCTGGAAGTGGGCGATCAGCTGGGTGACCGCCACGAAGAAGATGGTGGGCCGCATCAGGGGGAGGGTGATGTGCCAGGTCAGGCGCCAGCCACTGGCGCCGTCGATGCGGGCCGCCTCGTAGAGGTGGGCCGGGATGCCCTGCAGCCCGGCGATGTAGATGAGCATGGGAAAGCCAAAGCCCCACCAGACGGTGGCCAGGCTCAGGGACGGAATGACCAGCCGGGTATCGGCCAGCCACTTCACCGGCGGCAGCCCAAACCAGACCAGGAAGTAGTTGATCACGCCAAACTGGGTATTCATCATCCAGCTCATGATGATGCCCATGGCCGAGACCGACAGGATCACCGGCGCGTAGTAGATGAAGCGGAAAAAGTCCCGCCCGCGGATGGGCTGGTTGGCGCCGATGGCCACCACCAGGGCAAAGAAGGTGTTGATGATGGCCGTCAGGAAGGCAAAGTACAGGCTGTTGCGCAGGGCGATCCACCAGATGTCGTCCCGCAAAAGCAGCTGGAAGTTGCGCAGGCCTGTAAAGGGACGCTCTGGCGCCAACATCTTCCAGTCGTGCAGGCTCATATAAAAGCTATACAGGATGGGCGCCAGGGTAAAAGTACAAAAAAGGAGCATGAAGGGCAGAATGAACAGGTAGTTGCCCAACACCCAGCGGCGGGTGCGCCAGGTGCCTCGATGGGGAGCTCCGGATGGCGGGCCGGATGATGGCCGGGAAAGGGTGGTTGACATGATGGCTATACCTCAACAGGGAACGAACACGAACGAACGGGGACCGGCACCCAGGTGCCGATCCCCGCTGTCAGGGCTGTCCGGCCGGGTTACGGACCGCAGCGATCCAGGATATCCTGAATCCGGCTGTTGGCATCATCCAGCCCCTGTTCCACGCTCTTCACATTGTTGAAGATGGCATCCAGCTCCGGCATGTAGGCGCTGTCGATGACTTCCTGGATGCACTCGTGGGCATAGTCATAGCGGCCGAAGGAGAGGAAGCTTTCGCCCAGGACTTTGGCCGAGGGGTACTCCTCCAGGGTGAGGGCTTCCAGCTGGGACTTGCGGGCCGGGGGTTGCCCGGAGGTGGCCCAGAACAGGCCGCTGTCGGACAGGTAGGCGATCAGCTGCTTGGCCGCCTCCAGCTTCTCGTCCGGGAGGGTCTTGGGCGTGTAGATGACGTGGGAGCTGGTCCAGGTGACCTGCTCGTTGCCGATCTTGGGGAAGGGGCAGACTCCCCAATTGACCCCGTTCTCGTTGACGAAGTTCAAGAACCAGCTACCTTCCGGCGTCATGGCCAGTTGACCGCCGGCGAAGCTCTGCCAGGCATCGAAACCGGCCGGCTGGGGCGCCACGTGCTCCTTGTAAATCAGGTCATACCAGAACTGGACGGCCTGGATGCCGGCTTCGCTGTTGAGGGTGGCCTTGCCTTGCCGATCGGTCCAGTCGCCGCCGAACTGCCACAGGGTACTGAGGATGGTGGGCTTGAACCAGGAGACATGGACGCCCCACTGGGCCACGTTCTCCGGGTCGAAATTGGGGCTCTCCGCGGTGTTGCCGTTGGCGTCCACCGTCAGCTTACGGGCGAAGTCCAACAGCTCTACCCCGTCGGTGGGGCAGACGTCGGGATCCAGGCCGGCGGCCTCGAAGAGATCCTTGTTGTACCAGAAGCCCCAGCCGTGGATGTCCAGCGGGACGCCGTAGCGGTTGCCCTGGTATTCCAGGCTCGCCAGGGTCTTTTCCACGATGTCATCCTCGGGGATGGGGCCGCCGTAGCCGTCGTAGAAGTCGGAGGTTTCCCGCAGCACCCCCTGGCTGGCGAATTGGGGGATCTCAAACTCGTGGAGCAGGAAGAGGTCTGGCGGATTGCCCGAGACCAGGGACGTGAGCAGCTTGTCAAAGTAGGTGCCCCAGGGCATCATCTCCACCCGCACGGAGACCTCGGGGTGCTCCTGGGTGAAGGCCTCCACCATCTGGACCATGGTGACGCCGTCGCTGCCGGTGAGGCCGTTCCAGTAGATGAGCTGGGTGTCCCCTTCACCGGCCTGGGCCACGATGGGGGTGGGTTCTGCCTCGGCGGCGGGGGCTTCCGCCTCCGCTGCCGGCGCCTCGGCCGCGCCTTCCGCGGCAGGTTCCTGGGCCGGGGGCGGCTGAGTGGGCGGCGCGCCACAGGCGGCCACCAGCAGCGCCACCACCAGGAAGAGGGTCAGGAAACGAAATGGCTGCAGTCGCATACGATTTTCTCCTCCCTGGATCCAATGATCCATGATTGTTGATAGATACAACGAAAAACACCTGCAACAGCCGCCCTGGGTCCCGCGGATCTGCGGGGATGTAGGGCTTGGGGTGAATGTTTCAGTAATCCTGTTTTGAATGTGTGAAATGTGACGGTTGATCGGGAAGCAGATGCTTAGTGTTTCAGAAATACTGTAGCACGGCTTTGGGCGCCTGTCAAGCCCCTTTTGCTTTTTTGGGCGGGCGATGGTCGATGTCTGCCTGGGAAGCGCCGGCGGATCGGTCGAAAAGTCGGTTTGTGGATGCTGTTTGTTTCTGGTAATTGCGAAATAAAGTGGGGGCGTGGTATCCTGAAAACCGCTTGAATATTCAGGCCATGCCGCAGGTCCGGCCTCTGGCCGGACGGGGGTACCGGGGACCTTTGTCACGCAGGGATGCGTGACCTACGTGAGCGGGCCATGTCATAGGTTCGGCCTCTGGCCGGACGAGGGTGCCGGGGACCTTTGTCGCCCAGGGATGCGTGCCCTACGTGAGTGGGCCATGTCGCAGGTCCGACCTCTGGCCGGACGGGGGCGCCGGTGTGCATGGCAAAAATAAAAAAATATGCGGTAAAACATGCGCGGCCTTCCAGGGCCGCCAGGGAGGAGCAAATGGGTATGTCGATGGAGGAAAATCACCAGAACACCCTGACCAGCCGCACGTTGATGGTCAACGTGACCCAGCAGGATCCCGTCCAGTTGGCCCGGGTTGCCAAGGCACTCAGTTCTTTGCAGCGGGTGCGCATCCTGGAGTACCTGGCCGACAAGGTGGCCAACGTCTCCGAAATTGCCCAGGCCCTGGACATGCCCCTGGCCACCGCCAACCTGCACCTCAACAGCCTGGAGGAAGCCGGTTTGATCCGGAGCGAGCGGGTGGCCGCCCGCCGCGGGCAGCAGAAGATGTGTGCCCGCCTCTACGATATCGTGGTGATCCACTTCCCCAAGCCCCAGGAGCATCCCCGACGCCAGCGGTTTACCGTGGAGATGCCCGTGGGCGCCTTTGTGGATCACCAGGTCTCGCCCACCTGTGGCATCGTCACAGCCCAGGGGCTGGTGGGCAACCTGGACGATCCCCTGGTCTTCTACGAGCCGGAGCGCTTCGATGCACAGCTCATCTGGTTCAGCCATGGCTACCTGGAGTATCGCTTCCCCTACCGGGCCAGGCCGGAGCAGGTGCCCCATCGGTTGCAAATCAGCATGGAGCTCTGCTCCGAGGCAGCGCCCCATCGGCGGGACTGGCCCTCGGACATCTTCCTGGAGATCAACGGCGTGCTCGTCGGCACGTGGACGTCGCCCGGGGACTTCGGGGGGGAGCGCGGCCGTCTGACGCCGGAGTGGTGGGAAGATCACAACAGCCAATATGGGCTGTTGAAGACCTGGCGGGTGGATGAGGAGGGATCTTACATTGATGGTCGTTACCTGTCTTCAGTGACCATCCGGGATCTCAAGCTGGGGGAGCAACCCTTCATCCGGGTGCGCATCGGCGTCAAGCCGGATGCGGCCAACGTGGGGGGGATGAATCTCTTTGGCCGCCAGTTTGGCAACTACCCCCAGGACATCGTGCTCGACCTGGACTTTGAGTAGGATCAACACTGCTATTCCCGGGCCACCAGCAGGGTGGGCTCTGGGGTGTTCTCCTCGTCGCAATCCAGCGTAGGCTCCGGCGTGCGAGCCTCTTCGGTCTTGCGCCTGGACTGAATAGACAGAGGGGAAGTATTGGTGAGCCACATGTGCTGCAGGATCACCTGGGCTGCGCCGGCCACGGGCACTGCCAGCAGCGCGCCCACCAGCCCGTTGAGCATGCTGCCGCCAATCAGGGCCACCATCACCCACAGGGGGTTCAGCCCCACGTTGGAGGACATCACCCGGGGGACCAGCAGGTTGCTCTCCAGAGCCTGCAAGATGACGAAGCCCACCACGACGGCCAGGGCGGTGGCCGGGGAGATCTGCAGCGCAGCCAGCACAGCCGGTACTGCCCCCAGGATCGGACCCACCATGGGCACTGCTTCGAAGAGCCCGGCGATGACGGCCAGGGCCAGGGGGTTGGGGACGCCCAGGGCCAACAACATGAGGAAGGTGGCGCCCCCTATGATGCCCATCAGGAAGAGCTGCCCGCGTAGATAGGCGCCCAGGCGATCTTCGATGGAGTTCCAAACGGTGTGGACCGTCTCCCGGGCGGGAAAGGGGGAGAGGGTGAGCAACAGGCGGAGGGTTTCGTCCCGGGCCACCAGCCAGTAGAAAGCCAGCACCAGGATCAGGCCTATCTGCCCCAACACCTTGAACATCTGCCAGGTCATGGGCCAGGCCTGCTCCTCCACCTGGGCCTGGGTCGAGGCCAGGCTGTCCAAGAGCTCGGGGGAGATGCGGATGAAGGGGAGGATGGTATGGAGCTGGCCCCAGCGATAGAGGGTGAAACGCAGCTCTGTCACCGCCGTGGTGAGCTGTTGGGTGAGAAATTCCCGCTCCAGCAGTTGGAGGCTAAAGCTCAGCAGCGGGGGCAGGGCCACCGCCAGCAGCCCACCGAAGGCGACCAGAATGACGATGTAGACCAGCAAAATGGCTGCCGTACAGTGGATACCCCGTTCCGTCAGGGCGACCACAAAGGGGCGGATGGCCGAGGCGAAGACGATGGCGGCGAAGAGCACCAGCCACAATTCCAGGAGGCGGTAGGCGCCATAAGCCAGGACCAGCCCTCCCAGCAGGATCAGGACAGCCTGGACGAAGGTCAGGGGGGCAATGTAGACGACCGGTGTCTGGGTTCGTTGCTTCATGTTGTCGGGTTCCTCTACCCTGGCATGGGATCCGGATGGGGTGTCTCTGGACACGGGTAAATTTTGCCCGGCGGGGGAGCGAAACCGGGCGGACTCCCTGCCGGTCAGGGGGTGAGATCGGCCGGGAGTCCGTTGGGGAATTCTCGAGCGATGGCGGCTTCAATTTGGGCGATGCGGTTGTCCGGGTTGGGGTGGGTGCTGAAGAATTCCGGGCCACCCCTGCCGCCAGAGGCTTCGGCCAGGATTTCCATCACCCGGATCAGGGCCCGGGGATCGTAGCCCGCGTCGGCCATGATGCGCACGCCCAGCCGATCCGACTCCAGCTCATCTTCCCGGCTGTGCCGCATGTTGACCAGTTGGGCCACCACGGCAGCCAGCTGGGCGGCCTGGGCACTGTCGGGGTTCTCGGGATCGGTCAGGACCACCCCTGCTGCGCCGGCCAGGCCCTCCATGAGCCGGGCCTTGGCCATCTGTTCGGCGGCATGTCGGCCAACCACGTGGCCAATCTCGTGGGCCAGCACGCCGGCCAGTTGGCCTTCCGTCTCCAGGGCCTGGAGGAGGGCCGCGGTGATGAAGATCTGCCCGCCGGGCAGGGCGAAGGCATTGACCGTCTGCTCGTCGGCCAGCACGTGGAACTCGAAGCGATAGGGCGTGTCCGCCGCCACCGAGTTGGCCACCAGATGCTGACCCACCTCGTCCACCACGCTTTGCCACTGGCTGTTGGGATGCAACCCGCCGAACTGACGGGCCATCTGGGGCGCTGCCTGGAGGCCGAGCTGGATCTCCTGATCCACGGTCAGGCTCACCCGTTGGGTTTCTTCGGTAACCGGGTTGTAGACTTCCTGGGTGCCGAAGTAGTAGGCGCCCAGGGAAAAGAGGACCAAAATGATGGCGATGAGGAGGCGGCCACCCAGGGAAGAACCCCGGCGACGAACAGCGGAGCGGCCGCTTCGACCTGGAAATGAGAGGGGCCTGCGCATCTTCTTCTCCCTTCTTGGTTCTTGGCTCCCAAACCGGGGGATTTAAAACCGGGCGCCCCAGGGGGAATGGGGCGCCCGGTCGCTGCAGATGGGTCGGTCAGACGGCCGTCCGCCGCATCAGACCGACGATGAAGAGCAGGACGATGGCACCGACAGTGGCCGTGATGAGGGATCCGATGAACCCGTAGGCGGTCAGGCCCAGCAAGCTGAACATCCAACCACCCAGGATGGCACCCAGGATGCCGACCACCAGGTTGCCCAGGAAGCCAAAGCCATGGCCTCGCATCAGCTCACCGGCGATCCAGCCGGCCACGGCACCGATCACAATCCAGACGATAAGGCTCCAAAGACCCATGATGTGAACTCCTTTCACAATGTGTTGTGGTTACTGTTTTGACTCTACTGTTGTGACTACAGCGACTGTGCTTTCAGTGGCTGTATTTCACTTCAACGTCATGACCCCAGTGTACAGGCGAACCTGGAGCCGGCCAACGGCCCCGGCGCCAGTCTTGTGGCGTCGGATGCGCCAGGAATTCCTGGCGCATCCGACAGGCGTCCTGGGGCTGGCGCTATGGGGGCCGGCGCTATGCGGTGACTATGCCATGGGGTAACTATCATGGGGGAACTATGAGGTGACCGGGTTGACCCGATCGATGGTGGGCGCCTGGCGAACCCGGAAGCCCAGGATCACCAGGAGCACGCCGAAGACGATGGCGTAGCCGGCAATCAGCCAGACCACCGCCAGGGCGCCTGGCCCCGGCATCAGTACCAGCAGGATGCCGAAGATGAGGGAGAGCAGGCCGCCCAGGCCCAACCAGAACTCGCCTTCGATCTCTTCTCGCAGGCGGATGGCCGCAATGATCTCAAAGATGCCGGTGATGATGGCCCACGCCGCGATCAGGTAGAGCAGGGCCAGCGCGGTGAGGCCCGGCCAGACGAAGGCGGCCACACCGGCCAGGATGCCCACCACCCCCTCCAGGAGCAGCACCCACCAGTGGCGGTCCGTGTCGGTGCGGCGGAAGGCCGCGATGAGGGTGAGCACACCGTCCACCAGGGCGTAGGCCCCGAAGAGTAGAACCAGGCTGGCCAGGGCCAGGTTGGGCCAGATGAAGGCCAGCACCCCAAAGAGAACCGCCGCAAGGCCCCGCAGGACCAATAGCCACCAGTGGCGTTTCAAAGTGCCAAGCATATTGCAACCTCCTTTTACGTGATCGGCCGATGTGCATCTGGGAGAAGACACCGGCGCCAGGGTCAATAGCGGGTCAGGATCTGCTTCATCTGCGCGATCTCTTCCCGCTGGGCTTCCACGATCTGCTCACACAAGCTGACGATTTCCGGGTCGGTGATGGTGGATTGTTCGCACATCAAGATGGCGCTGGAGTGGTGCGGGATCATGGAACGCAAGAACTGCTCATTGCCCACCGGCACCTGCATCCGCGCCAGGGAGAAAATGAGGACAAAGGCCAGGGCCGAGCCTGCCACCAGGGCGTAGTTCAGCGCCTTGTTGGGATACATGGAACGCATCACCAAAACCATGACCACAACCATGGGCGCGACCATCATCAGCGCCATGTACACCCGATTGATGTTGACGTAGAAGTGGTCCAACTGGGCGATAAGCGCGTAGGTCAGGAAGAACATCACCACGCCATTGATGGCCAACGCCAGGGTCAACTTTTTGTAGCTGTCATTCATCTTTTTCCCTTCCCTTTTCCTGTCATTTGGTGTCATTTCCGCCCTTGGAAGTGGTGGCCACAGGACCGGAGCCCTGTGGCCATGGGGCCCATCCTTACTTGTCGCTCTTTTCCCCAGCCGGGTGATTTTCGGCCCATTCCCGGGCCTGGGAGATGGCAATGGCGATGGCCCGTCCTTCCTCGTAGCCCTCTTCCAGCAGGGCATTGGCGATTTCGATGGCCTTGTTGCGCACCCGTTTGGGGAGATTCTTCATAGAGCTGGGATAGTCGTTTTCACTCCAGGGCATGATTCACCTTCCTTTCCTTCGGCTTTCCGCCGTTCCACTTCCCGGCTTCCACCCTTTCCACTCTCCGGCTTCCAAAAAAGCGGGCGGACAGGGAACCCTGTCCGCCCGTGCGGTTCATGGAGCTGCCGTCAATCCGGCGGCAGAAGACCTGCATGTGACGGGCAGGAAATGCCGCTGGCCAAAAAGACAGCCGTCTCGGGGATGGCCCTACACGCCGATCTGGCGCATGAGCGCGTCCAGGTAGTAATCCACCTCGCGCTCGGCCTCTTCCCGCTTCCAGCCGTACTTCTCCTGGAGCTTGCCGACCAGCTGTTCCCGTTCTCCCTGGATTTGATCCAGTTCGTCGTCGGTCAGCTCACCCCACTTCTCACGGATGTGGCCTTTGATCTGGGTCCACTTCCCCTTCAGAATATCGCTGTTCATGGGAGGTTCCTTTCTGTGATCGTATCTTCTGTGATCGTATGTATGGTGATTCGGGCTGGCCCTGAGCGGACCGGGGGATCCGCCCAGGGGCATCCGGTATTCGCCCGAGCGGGCGTGGGTCAGCTCTCCTGGGATTGGCCGTTGCCCTGGAACTGTCGCACGACAAAGAGGGCGGCCACAGCCACGCCCAGGACCGTCAGGGTCCGGCGAATCCACGTGGCCCGGCGACGGCGCCGTTGGGCCCGGGACGGGTGAATCTCGATCTCGGGCAGGTGGTCCCGTACCGACTCTTTGAGGGAGTGGGCGTACTGCTCGAAGAGATCCCGGGCCATCTCACTGGCCTCGGACCGGGTATAGCCGTATTTCTCCTGCAGTTGGCCGATGAAGGCCTCCACCGTCCCTTGAAGTTGGGCGACCTGGTCGTCCGTGAGGCGGCCCAACTGCTGGCGCAAGACACCCCGCGCCTGTCGAATTTTGGCGTTCATGGTGCGGTTCATGGCTGAACTCCTTTCCCCTATTTCTCAAGAACGTCCATCCAGTGGCCAGTCTTCGGCCGGACGAACCAAGGTTCAACTTTCTGCCAGAATTTATGAGCGGGCGATGGAGCGCAGCATCCAGGCCATCTTCTGGTGCTCCTGGAGCAGGGCGGTCAGCAGATCCGCGGCGCCCTCGTCCTCGTATTCCTCGCTGCAGGTGGTGATGTCCTGGCGCAGGGCTGCAACCACGGCCTCGTGGTCGTCGGCCAGTTCCTGGATGCTGTCGATCTCCAGGAGCTGGACCTCGGTCTTCTCCTGCAGGGTGGCATGGGCCTGAAAGGCCTTCATGCTGCCGATGACCGGCTGGCCATACATGCGGATGCGCTCGGCCACCTGGTCCCCGGCCTGCTTGAGGGCGTTGTACTGTTCCTCCAGCAGTTCGTGGATGCTGTAAAAGGCGGGGCCGACAATGTTCCAGTGGTAGTTCAAGGTCTTGACGTACAGGACCTGGATGTCGGCCAGCACCCGGCTCAAAATCTGGACCACACCTTTGGCCTGATCCGTCTCCATGCCCATGGCTTTCACCACATCTGTACTCTGCAAGCGCTCTTTGGTTTTGGTTGCCATGCGTAACTCCTTAACTCCTTCCCGAAATCCTTCACGGGTTGCAATTGCGTTCAAAACTCTCTATCCTGTCGACCTCATGGCCGACCTGGGCAGGTCGAGACAGCCGTCTACCGTCTACTGACTACCGACTACCGTCCACCAACTGCCTTTCCCTGCTACGCCCCAATCGTACTCCGCCAGACAGCGCGCGGCCACGGTGGAAGCGCCAGTCCGGGGCGGCGAAAGAGGAAGTCGCCCCCTGGCGCGAGCGACAGGGTCCACGGGCGATGGTCAGCTATGAATGTGGGGAAACAGGGGTGGCAGGGTGGGGGGGCCTGGGTGAGGGAACGGGATGGGGGGGCAGGGTGCAGGATACCCGCATCCCGTTCACCCTGCCTGGGTCATTCCTCCAGTTCGTCCCATTCCCGGAGGGCCCAGGCAATGGCCTCGCCCCGGGTAGAGACGTGGAGTTTCTGGTAGATGTTGGTGAGGTGGTAGCGGACAGTGCGCTCGGTGATGTACAACGCTTCGGCGATCTGGTCGTTGGACCATCCTTTGGCCAGGCATCGCAGCACTTCTTCTTCCCGCTCGGTCAACTCGATGGGGTCGTGGCCGCGATTGCTTTCGGTTCGGGCCATGGAGGTGAGCTGGGCGGCGGCCCGCCGGCTGAGCCAGCCTTCCTGGCCCTCGGCCACGCCCCGCACCGCGTCCACGATGGTGTCCAGGGCTTCGTCCTTGGTCAGGTAGCCATAGGCACCCATGGCCAGCAGGCTGCGGATGTATTCCGAGTCGTCGTAGGCGCTGAGGGCCAACACCTTGACCGGCAGACCCCGCTCCTGGATCAGGCGCATCACTTCGGGGCCGCTGCGCCCGGGCATCTCCATGTCCAACAGGACCACGTCCGGGCGCAGGCGTTCGATCAACTCCAGGCCCCGGTCGCCTCGCTCGGCCTCGCCCACGATGCGGATCTCCGGTGCCTGTTCCAGCAACATGCGGATGCCGGAGCGCACTACCGGGTGATCGTCGATGAGGACCACAGAGATGGTCTTGCCTTCAGCCGTCATGACACTTTCTCCCGTCACTGGCTTTCCCGTTTGTTATCGCTTTCGGATCCGGCTGATCCCGGTGCTGGGGAGAGCGGGGCCACCACCAGCACCGCGGTCCCCTGGCCCGGCGCGGAGCGCACCATCAGCCGACCGCCGATGGCCTCGGCCCGTTCCACCGAACCCACCAACCCATAGTGGCCATGGCGGGCCAGTTGCAACCAGGAACTGGGCAGCTGGAAGCCCCGGCCGTTGTCTTCGATCCGCAGGCGCACCCGATTCTGGCGGAAGGATAGGTCGACCTGAACCTGATCGGCCTCTGCATGTTGGGCCACGTTGCTGAGGGCGTTCTGGAAAATGCGGTAGAGGGCGATGCGGGTCTCGTGGGCCAGCGGGCGGTTTTCGTTGGCCAGCCGCAAGGTCACCTGGATGTGGGGGTGACGCCGCTGGAAGGATTGAATGTAGGAGCGGATGGCCTTGTCCAGCCCAAAGGAGGAGAGGGCCGGCGGCCGCAATTCGCCGGTAAGCTGGCGCAGGGAATCGCTCACCTCCTGCAGGGTGTGGAGGATGCTTTCCAGGTGGTCGCGCTGTTCACCGGTCAGCTGGCTGCGCAGCACACCCAGGTGCATGTGTGCGCCCAGCAGGAGCTGCAGGGGGCCGTCGTGAAGTTCCCGGGCCAGGGCCGCCCGCTCCTCCTCCCGGCTGTCCAGCAGGCGCCGCTGCAGCTCGGCCAGCTCTTGTTCCACCCGGCGGCGGTGGACGGCGTAGCGGATGGCCCGCTCCAGGTTCTCGGGCTCCAGGTTGGCCTTGGTGAGGTAATCCACCGCACCCGCGGCCATGGCCGCCAGGTCCACGTCCCGGGCACCCTGGCCGGTGAGCATGATGAAGGGTCCCCGGCTGCCATCTTCCCAGGCTGCCTGCAGCAGCTCCAGCCCCGTGTGGTCGCCCAGATAATAGTCAATCAGGTAGACATCGTGACGATTTTCCCAGATGCATTCCAGCGCAGCGCCATAGTTGTCCACCCATTCCAGCACCGGCCTGGCCCAGCGAAAGTCCCGCAGGTAGTCCTGGATCAGCACGAAGTCATCTTCGTCGTCCTCCACCAGCAGGATGTGGACCGGTTGATCGGTCTCCAGTTCCCGGCCTGGGGGGATCACCTGGGTCTGTTCTTTCCCGTCCATCATGGCGTCCATCATGCTCTATCTTTCACGCCCTCTCTATCCGCTTCCTCGCGCCCTGACAGCCATCACCGGCAGGGTGTTTCGCTGGCCGGCGCATCGGAGCCCCGGGCCGCGCCGTTGGGCAGCTCCACAATTTCGAACCAGTAGCGGCTCAGGGTCTGCATCACTTCGATGAGGGCCTCGAAGGTAACCGGCTTGACGATGAAGGAGTTCACCCCCAGGTCGTAGGTGGAGACGATGTCCTCCTCGGCCTTGGAGGTGGTCAGGACCACCACGGGAATGCGGCGCAGGCAAGGGTCCTGCTTGATCTCCCGCAGGGCTTCCCGTCCGTCCAGGCGCGGCATGTTCAGGTCCAGCAGGATCAGTCCTGGCCGGGGCACATCCTGATCGGCATAGCGGCCCCGGCGGAAGAGGAATTCCAGCAGTTCCTGGCCGTCTTCCACAAAATAGATGTCGTTGATGAGCCGGCTTTCCGCCAGGGCTTCTCGAGTCAGCAGGCGATCGTCCGGGTCGTCCTCGGCGATCAGCAGGGCAATGGGTTTGGGGGTGTACATGCGGTGCACTGGGTTTCACTCCTTCGGCTGAAACAAACCCCAAACGGGGCACAGCTACCCCTGTGAATCCTCTGGCTTCGGCGCCACATTAGGCAGGGTGATCCAGAAGCAGGCCCCCTGGTTTAGACGTCCCTCGGCCCGGATGGTTCCATTGTGCCGTTCCACGATGCGGCGGCAGATGGCCAGCCCCATGCCCGTGCCCTCGAATTGGGCCCGGCCGTGGAGCCGCTGGAACGGCTGAAAGATCTTCTCGGCATAGGCATTGTCGAAGCCGATGCCGTTGTCTTCCACCAGGATGGTTACCGGCTTTTCCGGTGGGTTGCTCCTGGCTTCGTTCGGCGGGGATGTGTCTGCGCTGCTGCCCGGGCCATCCTGGACCAGTCGGATCTGGATGTGGGGCGGAATCTCCGGCCGCCGAAATTTGATGCTGTTGCTGATCAGGTTCTGGAAGAGCTGGCGCATCTGGATGGGGTCCGCCCAGATGGTGGGGAGGGGATCGGCATCGATCCGGGCGCCCGTCTCTTCGATGAGGGCTTCCAGGTCGCCCATCACCTCCCGGACGATGGCGTTCAGGTCCACCTGCACGAAGGGGCGCCCCTGGGTGGTCACCCGGGAGAGGGTGAGGAGATCGTCGATAAGGGTCTGCATGCGCTGGGCTGCGTCCTGCATTCGCCGCAGATAGTCCTGGGAGCGCTCGTCCAGGCGGCCCTGGTTGACCTGCAGCAGGCGGTCGCCGAAGGCCCGAATCTTGCGCAGGGGCTCCTGCAGGTCGTGGGAGGCGATGTAGGCGAAGTCCTGGAGCTCCCGGTTGCTGGCCTCCAGGCGGGCGGCATACCGGCGCAGCTCATCCTCCATCTGCCGGCGCTGGCTGACATCCTCAAAGAGGATGCAGACCTGCTGCTCATCCAGGGGGAAGACCCGGATGTTGAAATGTCCCCGGATGTTGTCTCGCTCGTAGTAGATGTCGCCCAGATCCCGGGGGGTCTGGCTCTGGAGCACCTCCCGGTAGATGCGGGGGAACTCTGTTTCCAGAGAGGAAGGGAGAAATTCATCCAGGCGTTTGCCCAGCCAGTCGGCCAGGCGGACGCCCAGGGTCTCCCCTGCGCTGCGGTTGCCCAGGATGGCCCGAAAGGACCCCAGATCCTCGGGATCCTCCAGGCAGAGGACGAAGACGCCGGTGGGCATGTCGTCCACGATCTGCTGGTAGACCCGGACCTGTTTCTCGGCCTGGATGCGCTGCTCGATCTCTTCCCGAAGCCGCTCATAGCTCTGGCGCAGGGCCACGTGCTGCCGCCGGAGCTCCTGGACCAGGTATGCCTTGTTGGCGGCCAGGCCGGCCACAATCAGCCCGTAGGCCCCGATCTTGCCCAGGTGGGTCCAGTTGAACAGGGGGTCGTAGAGGCTGCCGGACCAGGCCATGTAGAACATTTCGATGGAGGAGTTGATGACCAGGCTCAGCAGGACCCAGTGAAACAGCGGGCCGATGAAGTCGTTGCGCCGGCGATAGAGCAGGGCGAAGGCCAGGGCGAAGAGGAAACCTGCCGCCAGCTCCTGGGGACGATGGAGCGGGCTGAGCATGTTGATGGCTGTGGGCAGGGGAAGCCAGAGAAAAAGCACCAGTACCAGGACCGCCAGGAATCCCAGGATCAGGATCACGAGGGTCTGGGTGTTGCTGGAGGGCTGGCGCTGCGATTGGCGAGGATCGACGGTTTGGAAGACGTCTTCCTCTGTCTCCTTTTCCAGGTAGAGAGCGCCCAGGGCCAGGGTCAACCCCAGGTAGATACGGGAGAGCACCCAGCTCCAGGGGACCAGCTTGGCCACCGACTCCTGGGCCGCCATGGTGAACATGGGCAGGGTGAGCAACACATGGACGCCGTCCAGCAGCGCGGTGCCGAAGAGTCCCACGCCCAGGAAGAGATACTGCCAGGCTGGCCGGCTGCGGTGGTAGATGAGGGCGATGCTGCCGGCCACAAAGGCCAGGGTCAGGGCTGTAACTTCAAAGACAGTGTGGACATACTCGTTGCTAAACCAGGGGACTCGGGCCAGCAGCGGCGCTGCGATCAGGAGTCCCAGGCACCAGTACAGGTAGGTGCGTGGTTTCATGCCCGTTCTCTGCTGCCGGGCCGTGACCGTGATGGCCAAGGATCCTCGCCCCAACGACGCCTCCAAACGGCTCGTAAATCCCAACAAAAAGGCACCGGCAGTTTCCTCTCGAGGCGGGAGCGTCGAATTTCTGCCGGGGTATTTACGCCAGACTGTACTGGCATGGTCCCCTCCTGATTTCGTTTCTTTCTCTCTCTGGCCATTGCGCTGTTGATTGGCCAGATGCTTCAACAACCCGGCGTGCTCTGCGGACGTTCCAGCAGGGCCTCCAGGAGCGTGTCCATGCCTTTTCACCTCTGCCGAACAGACATGGAACACCCTCAACCGACGAGCCCCATGCCCATCTGACGGCAGTATACCACAGCTTTTATATTTTGCTCCTATTGAGAATAAACCCTGGAAGTTTTCTGGGTTTTTGGTAGACAATCTCCTTAATCTGCTCCATAAATGGCTCTGCTGCAAAAGGGTCAAATGAGGGCGCTGACCCACGCAGATGAACGCTGATTCGGGCGATTCTCTCCTGCTTTTCTTTGCGCCTTTGCGTTCAAAAATGCCCTTTTTGCAGGGGGGCATAAATCCAACGCAAAGACGCCAGGGCGCAAAGGCGCAAAGAAATCTGCGTGCGGAAGCCTGCGTGCATCTGCGTCCCGATTTTTGCTCATCAGGTGCGCAGCGTTCCGGGTGTCTGTGGAATACCGATTGCCTGCTCGAGAGGCGTTGGTGTCCGGTATGGAAACCGGACCTGCCATGTCATGCGTGCCATTTCATAAGGCAATCGGTATAATCTGTGGCACTATCTTTGTACTTTGTTTTCAACTACAGCTTCCACGGATGACACCACATCTGGGGATGCTCACGCCGTCCACAGACCACCACCGTGACGCGGAGACGGCATCTCAGCGGTTCATGGGCCTTCATGGCGTCGCGGGCGGATGAAAAATCCGCACGAGCCGTAGGTCACGCATCCTTGCGTGACATGGGTTCCCGTCCCGCCGGGAGCGGATGTCCGGCCAGAAGACCGGACCTACCCATCCGTGCTCATCCGTGTTCCACTTTTTCAGGGGAGGATGCTCCTTCCCCACACGGGCTACCACCGTGACGCGGAGACGGCATCTGAGCGGTTCATGGGCCTTCATGGCGTCGCGGGCGGATGAAAAATCCACACGAGCCGTAGGTCACGCATCCCTGCGTGACATGGGTTCCCGTCCCGCCGGGAGCGGATGTCCGGCCAGGAGACCGGACCTGCCCATCCGTGCTCATCCGTGGAATCCGTGGCTCGCGTCTAATCTGGAAAGGTCGTGCTGTGGATGAAAGCGCGCACAAGGAGGTTTGAGGTTTAATGGGGAGTTGAACCGTGACAAGCCTGGATTTACCGACAGAAAAAGTGGATGTACTCATCGTGGGCGCGGGGCCGGCGGGCACCTCCACGGCCCTGCACCTGCTGCAGGCCAGTCTCCACTGGGCCGACCGGATGGCCCTGGTGGACAAGGCGGTCCATCCCCGTCACAAGCTCTGTGGCGGCGGCGTGACCCCCTTCGGTGTCCAGATTCTGGCCCGCTTGGGGCTGGCTTTCGAGCCGCCCCACCTGCCGGTGACGGAGATTCGCCTGGTCTACGGTCAGCAGCGCTTCGCCCTGCGGGATGAACCCATCCTGCGGGTGGTTCGCCGGGAGGAGTTCGACCACTGGCTGCTGCAGAAGGTGGCCGGGCAGGGCGTGACCGTCCATCAGGGGGAGGCGGTCCACGCCGTGCGCCGGTATCCCACCCATGTGGAGGTGCTCACCGCCCGGCGCCGTTTTGAGGCCCGGGTGCTGGTGGCCGCGGACGGCGCCAACAGCCTGGTGCGTCGGCAGCTTCAACTGGCCCGGCCCGGCCACACCGCCCGCCTGTTGGAGGTGTTGACCCCGGAGGATCCGGCCTCGTGCTTCGAATTCCAGGAGCGGGTGGCTGTCTTCGATTTCTCCCCCATGGCCCACGGCCTCCAGGGCTACTACTGGGACTTCCCCAGCTTCATCCAGGGCCGGGCCTTCATGAACCGGGGTGTGTACGATGCCCGTATCCACGCCCGGCTGGGGCGCGCCTCCCTGCGCCAGCAGCTGACCCGGGCCCTGGCCAGCCGGGGGTGGGAAGGGGCAGCCGAAGGGGTGCAGGGGCATCCAATTCGCTGGTTCGACCCGGGCACCCCCCTTTCCGCACCCCGGGTGCTCTTCGTGGGCGACGCCGCGGGCGTGGATCCCCTCTTCGGCGAGGGCATCGCCTTTGCCCTGGCCTACGGCGACGCTGCAGCCGCCGAGATCCAGGCGGCCTTTGACCGGGCGGACTTTTCCTTTGCCAGCTATCGGCGCCGCCTGTTGGGTCACCCCATCCTGGGGCAACTCCGGCGGCGGGGGCAGCTGGCCCGCCTGCTGTACTGGCTGGCGTGGCGGCCCCGCCTGGCGGCCCTGGCCTGGGCGACCGCGCCGTGGCTGCTGGCGGCCATCGCCCATCTGCGGCCCCGATATGTGCCCATTCGCGACCGCCGCATGGTCCGGCTTTCCCCGGGCCCGGCGTCAGGGGCATGAGGCAGGGCCCGTACGCCTCCCTGGGCATGGGTTCTTTTGTCTCTTCGGATCCTTTGCACTAAAATAAGAACTTGACCTGCCGTCAACGCCGGCTTTCCCCTTTCAACGGCGCCGCATCCCTTGGACATGACCGGCCAGGCGATTACACGGCAGGGTTGTCTCTGGCGGCGATGGCCCACCCCAGGGCCGGGATCGACCAGGGGAGAGGCAGCGGATGTGTCGTACAGCCCGGCGAAATGGATCAACGGATTCTGACGTCGCGCGTGGCGCGCAGGATGTACACACCCGACGGGCCATCCAACGCCTGGGCGCATGTACGCCCCTCGACAGTCCTGGTGAATCCTGGCAGAAATTCGCCGATGGTGCCAACCAGAGGGAATGCCGTCGAATTCCTGCCGCTGGATTGAGGCCAGGCTGTAATTCGCTTTTCTGTCCCATGGGCAATTGCCCATGGGCACGAGTGAAGAATGGAGAGCCAGATGAGCGACGATAAGCGACTGAACGGCAGCAATGGCGCCCAGACCGGCACCTTCGCCGTCAAGGCCGGCCTGGCCCAGATGTTGAAGGGCGGCGTGATCATGGATGTGGTGACCGCGGAGCAGGCCCGCATCGCCGAGGAAGCCGGTGCCTGCGCCGTCATGGCCCTGGAACGGGTACCGGCCGACATCCGCCGGGACGGCGGTGTGGCCCGCATGAGCGATCCCCGCAAGATCAAAGAGATCATGGAAGCAGTCACCATCCCGGTCATGGCCAAGGTCCGCATCGGCCACTTCGTGGAGGCCCAGATCCTGGAAGCCCTGGGGGTGGACTACATCGACGAGAGCGAGGTGCTGACCCCGGCGGACGAGGAGCACCACATCAACAAGCATAAGTTCAAGGTGCCCTTTGTCTGTGGGTGCCGGAACCTGGGCGAGGCCCTGCGTCGCATCGCCGAGGGGGCGGCCATGATCCGGACCAAGGGCGAAGCAGGCACCGGCAACGTGGTGGAGGCCGTGCGCCACGCCCGGGCCGTCATGGGCGAGATCCGCCGCCTGCAGACCATGGACGAGGACGAGTTGTTTGCCTATGCCAAGGAGATCCGGGCGCCCTACGACCTGGTGAAGCAGACCGCGGAGCTGGGACGCCTGCCCGTGGTCAACTTTGCCGCCGGGGGCGTGGCCACGCCGGCCGATGCCGCCCTGATGATGCAGTTGGGCATGGACGGCGTCTTTGTGGGCTCCGGCATCTTCAAGAGCGGGAACCCGGAAAAGCGGGCCCGGGCCATCGTCCAGGCGGTCACCCACTACAACGATCCCCAGATCCTGGCCGAGGTGAGCGAAGACCTGGGCGAGCCCATGGTGGGCATCAACCTGGATACCCTCTCCGAGCAGGAGAAGATGGCCCACCGGGGCTGGTAATCAGGGGCGGCCTGGCCGACAGCAGGTCAGGCCCCATGGGAGCGAATTTTTGAGCTGAAGGCCCATCCCAATGGCTGAGACAGCACCCTTGCGAATCGGCGTCCTGGCCCTCCAGGGCGCCTTTGCGGAACATATCCAGGTCCTGCGTCGATTGGGCGCGGAGGCCGTGGAGGTCCGCAAAGCGGAACAACTGGCCCAACTGGACGGGCTGATCATCCCCGGCGGCGAGAGCACCACCATCGGGCTGATCGCCGCGCGCTGGGGCCTGGTAGAGCCGCTGCGTCGGTGGGTGCAGACGGGGCGGCCCATCTGGGGAACCTGCGCCGGCATGATTCTGCTGGCGGAGCAGGCCACCGGCCAGAAGGCGGGCGGTCAGCCTTTGCTGGGGGGGCTGCGGGTGACCGTGAACCGCAACTTCTTCGGTCGCCAGACGGAAAGCTTCGAGACCCTGTTGCACGTTCCGGCCCTGGGGCCAGAACCCTGCCCGGCGGTCTTCATCCGTGCGCCCGCCATCACTGCGGTGGAGCCCGGCGTGGAGGTGCTGGCCACCCTGGCCGTGGCGCCGTTCCTGCGCCCAGGGTTCCGTCGGCGCGGGGCCGGGGAAGAGGCCGCCGCCGGATCCGAAGGTGCCACCGAAACAGCGCCAAAAACAGAAGAAGCGCCGGCGGAAGTCATCGTGGCCGTGCGGCAGGGCACCATCCTGGCCACGGCTTTCCATCCGGAACTGACCGACGACGTGCGCTGGCATCGCCTCTTCCTGGAGATGGCGGCCCAGTCTGCTGCCAATCCGGTGCCGGCCAATCCATCCATGGCCCCATCGGGCCAGACTGGCGACGGCCAACCCGCCGACCCCTGACTGGTGTGTCGAGCCTGGGGCGATGTCCACAGGGGCATCCTCCCGGGCGGCTGACATTTTTGCCACGCAAGTGGACACCGGTCTGAACAGGTGTAGCGGTGAGGGGGCACGCCAGGGCGTGTCCCCTCTTTATTGTTTGATTGCATGGGAGTGCGTGCATGGGGTGGGCCGATTTTGACAGGCCTCAGAATCAAACGTAAGATGGCCATCTTGGCCTGGGAGGCCCGGAAGCCGGTGGCGTTCCCAACGTCATGGGCACCCTGGGGTAAGACCATTCGTTCCATCATTCATGGTTAGCGGGTGCGCAGTGGCATCCACCCACCGCGCGCCCCGTTAGACAGGTTGGGGGGTGATAGAAGAAAAGATGGCGCAGCAGAGCCCAAGGCCGGCTGTCGAATTGCGAAATCTGGTCAAGCATTTTGTGGATCCCCATGGGGAGATCATCGTGGCCGTCGACCACGTGAACCTCACCATTTACGATGGCGAATTCTTCTCGCTGCTGGGTCCCAGTGGCTGCGGCAAGACGACCATCCTGCGCATGATCGCCGGGCTGGAGCTACCCACCAGCGGCAGTGTCCTCATCCACGGTCGGGAGATGGCCGATCAGCCAGCCTTCCGCCGCCCCGTCAACACCGTATTCCAGCGGTATGCCCTCTTTCCCCACATGACTGTGCGGGAGAACATCGCCTTTGGCCTGCGCATGAAAAAAGTGCCCCGGGAGGAAATTGCCGCCCGGGTGGATGAAGCCCTGCGGCTGGTGCGCCTGGAAAAAATGGGTGACCGGCGGCCGGGGCAGCTCTCCGGCGGCCAGCAGCAGCGGGTAGCCCTGGCCCGAGCCCTGGTCAACAACCCGGAAGTGCTGCTGCTGGATGAACCCCTGGGCGCGTTGGACCTGAAATTGCGCCAGGCCATGCAGGAAGAGCTCAAGCGCATCCAGCAGCAGGTGGGCATCACCTTCATCTACGTGACCCACGATCAGGAAGAAGCCCTGACCATGTCTGACCGCATCGCGGTCATGAACGAGGGCGTGGTGCTCCAGGTGGATCGCCCCTATGACCTCTACGAGGAGCCCAAGACCCGTTTCGTGGCGGACTTCATCGGCGAAACCAACTTTCTGGACGGGGTCATCATCGACAATGACAGCGAGCTGGCCCACGTGCAGCTCAAGAACGGCCAGGTGGCCCACGTGCTCCACGAGGATCAGATCCTGCCCCAGGGCACGCCGGTGACCCTGGCCATTCGGCCGGAGAAGATCTTCCTGGGCGTGGGGACGCCCCCCGATGTGCGCAACGTCTTCAACGGCCGGGTCCGCAACATTGTCTATCTGGGCACCGATACCTATTACGACGTGGCGCTTCCCGGCGATGTGGTGGTCACGGCCCGGCAACAGAACGAGGATTATACCGGCATGGCCGCCACCGTCGCCATCGGCGATCCGGTCTATGTGGCCTGGCGCGCCCACAACGCCAGCCTGTTGACGGAGTAAACCAGCAATGACCACACCCATCCCGTCGGCGGTGCGCAGGCGAGAACGGGTCCTGCTGGCGACCCTGGTCGGCCCTGCCACCTTCTACCTGTTGATCTTTTTCCTGGTGCCCCTGGGTATTGTGTTGACCTACAGCTTTTTGAAACGGGGCGCCTACGGCCAGCTGGTCTGGGAGTTCAACCTGCTCAACTATGTGCGGGTCGCCGATCCCCTGTACCTGAGCATTCTGGGGCGGAGCGCCTTCCTGGCCCTGGCCAATACCCTGCTCTGCCTGGTCATCGGCTACCCCTTCGCCTACTACATCGTCCGCCAGGAGCGGGCCAGCGTGCGCAACTTTCTGCTGGTGCTGGTTATGGTCCCCTTCTGGACCAACTTCCTCATCCGCACCTACGCCTGGCGGGTGATTCTGGGCAACGATGGCCCCATCAACACCCTCTTGCTCTCCCTGGGCCTCATCGACACCCCGCTGCAGCTCCTGTTCAACGACGGGGCTGTGCTGGTGGGCCTGGTCTACGGCTACCTGCCCTTCATGATCTTGCCCCTGTACGCGGCCATCGAGCGGATCGACTTCAGCCTCATCGAAGCAGCCCACGACCTGTACGCCAGCGGCTGGCAGGCCTTTCGCACGGTGCTGCTCCCCTTGAGCATGCCAGGGGTCATCGCCGGCAGCATCCTGGTCTTCATCCCCAGCCTGGGCGCCTTCGTCACCCCGGACCTGTTGGGCGGCGCCAAGACGGTGATGATTGGCAATTTGATCCAGAGCCAGTTCCTCACCGTGCGGGATTGGCCCTTCGGCTCCGCGCTCAGCATGGTCCTCATGGCTTTGGTACTGGTCGCCACCCTGATCTATTTCCGCAAAGGAGGGAAGACCCTTTGACCACCACCCCTTCTGTGCTGACTGCCCGGCGGGTCGCCGCCCGGGAGCGGGTTCCCATCCAAAAACGTCCCCGTAGCCTCACCGACAGGCTCCTGGCTGCCAATGCCTGGCTAGTCTTTTTGTTCTTCTACTTGCCGGTGCTGGTCCTGATTCTGTTCAGTTTTAACGATGGCCGGCTCCTCAGCCATTGGACCGGTTTCAGCCTGCGCTGGTATGGGAAGCTCTTGCACAACGAGGCCATCGTGATGGCTTTGCGCAACAGCCTCATCGTGGCGGGCTGCAGCACGGTCATCAGTACGGTGCTGGGGACGCTGATCGCCCTGGGGATGGAGCGTTTCCAGTTCCGGGGGAAGACGGGCGTGGACAGCCTGCTCTACCTGCCCATCATCATCCCCGACATCGCCATGGCCGTGATGCTGCTGTTGTTCTTCGTGCAGGCCGGCCATCTGCTGGGCTGGCTGGGGATGCGCTTTTCCCTGGGGCTGGAGACCATCATCCTGGCCCACGTGGCCTTCAACATCAGCTTTGTGGCGGTGATCGTCCGGGCCCGGCTGGCCGGGTTTGACCACGCCCTGGAAGAGGCCGCCCAGGACCTCTACGCCAACGAATGGCAGACCTTTCGTCATGTGACCCTGCCCCTGATCGCGCCGGGCATTTTGGGCGGCGCGCTGCTGGCCTTCACCCTGAGCCTGGACGATTTTGTCATCACCTTTTTCACCAGCGGCCCGGGCAGCACCACCCTGCCCCTGCGCATCTACAGCATGGTGAAGACCGGCGTCACGCCCGAGATCAATGCCCTGAGCACCCTCATGATCCTGGCCTCCATGATCCTGGTGGTGGCCTCCCTCCTGGTGCAGCGCCGGGGCGGCGACTGGCACCGTTGAAAGGGGCCGAGGTCAGCGGGCGCGGGGGATTTCCAGAGAAATCTGGCAAAATCTCTGTTCATCAGTGAAATCTGTGGTTTCTTCAGTGGAGTCTTCAATCGGTGCAAAAGGAGTGGAATGTCCATGAAAGAGAGAGCTATTTCCCTGGCCGTGTGCCTGGCGGCCCTCCTGCTGATGGCGGCCTGTGTCCAGAGCCCCGCCCAGGAACCGGCCCCTGCCGCCGGCGCCGACAGTGGCACTGAACAGGCCGCCCCGGCGGAAATCAGCGGCCGCTGTGGCGATCCCAGCCGGCTGAGCGAGCGGGTGTACTTCTACAATTGGACGGATTACATCGATCCAGAAATCCTCACCCGCTTTGAGGAAGAATGTGGCGTGGAGGTGGTCTACGACACCTACGCCAGCAACGAGGATCTGCTGGCCAAGCTCCAGGCAGGCGCATCTGGCTATGACCTCATCGTGCCCAGCGACTACATGGTGACCACCATGCGGGAGCTGGACATGTTGCGGGAGCTGGATCATGCCAACATCCCCAACCTGGCCAATCTCTACCCCCGGTTTACCGAAGCCCCCTATGACCCCGGCAACGTCTATTCGGTTCCCTACCAGTGGGGGACCACCGGCATCGGCTACAACCTGGACGAGGTGGGGACGGAGCCGGACAGCTGGGCCTATCTCTTCGATCCAGAGCAGGCCGCCCAATACGCGGGGCGCATCTCCCTGTTGAATGACCCCCGGGAACTCATCGGCGCCGTGTTGAAGTACCTGGGCTACAGCGCCAACAGCACCGACCCCGATGAGCTGGAACAGGCCAAGGCCGTGCTCCTGGCGGTCAAGCCCTACGTGGCCACCTTCGACAGCGAGTCCTTCGAGGATCTGCTGGCCAGCGGCGACGTGGTGATCGGCCACGGTTGGAGCGGCGACTACTTCCGGGTCATCTATGAGAATCCGGATATGAACCTGGGCTACATCATTCCCCAGGAGGGGGGCATCATCTGGACGGACAACCTGGCCATTCCCAAGACAGCCCCCAACCCCTACACGGCCGAGGTGTTGATCAACTACCTCCTGGATCCCGAGATCGGCGGCATGCTGACCAACTTCACCTACTACGCCAGCCCCAACCAGGCTGCCGAGCCCTACATCCTGGACGAAATCAAGGAAGATCCCGGCATCTATCCCGCTGCTGAGACGCTGGACCGCATGGAGTTTCTGCGGGACCTGGGTGAGGGGACCCTGCTGTGGGACCGGATCTGGACGGAGGTGAAGGCCCAGTAGGCACCCGCGCGAGCCAGTGCTGCGCTGGCTGGCAAAGTCACGAGGGGGGCTCCGTGCAGGCCTGCACGGAGCCCCCCTCGTTTTGTTGTTCCTTGTTGTTGTTTCTCGTCGTTGGCGTTGCCTGGGTCGGTCAGGCGTTCGGAACGGTGGGCGGCGTGGGCGGTTCGTCCCCGGCGCCTTCATCTTCAGCCGGGGCAGGGCTCTCCTCCTGGGCGGTCGGGGATCCGTAGGGCGCATAGGACGTATAGGACGCCGCTGTCGCCGGGAAGGGATAGGCATGGGCCAGCTGGCCGAAGAGGTGATACTCGAACAGGTAGGTGACCAGGGTTCCCAGGGGGACGGTCACCACCAGGCCCACCAGACAGAGCAGGGTGCCCACGATCCCGGCCACCAGGCTGATCAGGATGCTGGCCACCAGGTAGACCAGGGCCACCACGATGATCTGGCCGATGTGCTCCACCGTCCACTCCCAGATCTCCCGGAACTGCAGGCCGCTGCGGATCTCCTCATCCGTGGCGAAGGCGATGGAGAAGCCGGGAGCCATCACCGCCAGGAAGAGGCCGTAGAGCACCATCAGGCAGCTCCCACAGAGCGCCAGGGTCGTGCCGATGAATTCGGCTGCGCCGCGGCTGTCGGCCATGGCGCCGCCGATGACCACCGGGATCCAGAAGAGCACCAGGGGCAAAGACCAGACCAACGCCACCACGAAGAGTTTGAATCCCCGCATCAAGTCGTCGCCCCACTGATCCCACTCGGGCAGAGGGTGGGGCGCGCCGTCGCGTACGTTCTGCATCAGCCGCACGCCGTAGCCCATGACAATGAAGAAACCCAACACACCGATCAGGACGATGGAGAGGATGGAGCTCAGGAGGATGATGCCGGTGCCGATGGCAATCTTTTCCTGCCAGCGTTCGTCTTCGGTAATGAAGGTCAGGGCCTTGCCGTAATCCATGATGCCTCCTCAATGGACGTGATAATCGAGAACAGAGCGTTCATTGTCAGCGATTGTAACATACCCCCCAGGGGCCAGCAATCAGTGGGACGCAAAATATGATACGCAGCCCGGGCTCCAGGGTTTCAGGCTGCCGGTCTATTTCTCCGCGCGCCGGATAGAGACATCCCCGGCGCTGAAGGTATGCCGTTGGCCTGTCCAGTCCATCACCACCAGTTCTCCCTGGGGGGTCACCCCGACGGCCTGCCCCACCAGGGTGGGCTCCTGGTCCAGCCCCCGGGTGTAGACGCCCACGGTCTGGCCCAGGGTGACCAGCCGTTCCTGCCAGGCCTGGAACACTGCCGCCGGTTCATCCATCAGGCGGGCGGCCAATACCTGGCAGAGCCCGATCAGGAGATCCGTGCGGTCCACCACCCGGCCCAGGGCCAGGCGGATGGAGGCAGGCTCGGGCGTGGGCGGGGCGACCGGGGGCAGTTCGTGGCGGGCCTGATTGACGTTGATGCCCATCCCCAGCACTGCGTAGTGGAGCTCCCCCTGCTGGAAGGCGGTTTCAATCAAGATGCCGGCCACTTTGCCGGCCTGGGCACCCTCTGCCCCCAGCAGTACGTCATTGGGCCACTTGAGCCAGACCTGGGAGGCCAGCCTGGGATCCAGGCCGGCGATGGCTTCCAACACAGCCAGCCCTGCCACCATGGGCAATTGGGCCGGCGGCAGCCGCAGGTGCGCCTCCTTGAGGATGACGCTGACCAGCAGAGCCGTCCCCGGCGGCGTCTCCCAGCGACGTTCTCCCCGGCCGCGGCCGGCCGTCTGTTCGTCGGTCACCACCAGGGTTCCGCTGGCGGTAGCCGGTTGCCTGGCCAGCTCGTGGGCAATGGGCATGGTGCTGGGGACGCTGGCCTGGTAGTGGATGGTGTGGCCGATGGGGCTCTGCCCCAGGACCTGCCGGAGTTTGGCCAGATCCAGGGGCGGCAAGGTGGATTGGGATACACGAGATTGGGACATGGGTTGCTCGTATGGGCTGGGCGCTTGTATGGCCCTGGTCGATCGTGTAGAATGGGCGCACCGAACTCGACGGCCCCGGGGGAGTGCCCCGGCCTGTGGAGGCCGTCGGCTCTGGCAATCCACCGCCACGTGAGGGCCTGAATGGCCGCGTGAATGACGACTTGAATGACGAACCGTTCGACCCGTACCCTGTTGACGATCGGGTGGCAGATCTGGAACCGACCGTGCCCATGGCGCTGTGGGAGCTGGAAGAGGAGCTGGCCCCGGCGCCGTCCCTGCTGGTGGTCCTGGGCAGTGCCCTGGCCGGCATTGCCGGCGGCGTCCTGAGCCTCTATGTGGTGTATGGACTCTTCCGCTGGCCCATCGAGCTGAGTGTGGGCGCGGCAACCTTTGCGCTGCTGATGGCGTTGCTGATCAGTGGCGTGATTCTCTCGGCCCTGGTGGACAGCCGGGCCCTGGCTGCCAATTTGCTCTTCAGCTGTAGCCTGGTGGTTGCCGTCTTGCTCTTTTTTACCTGCTGCATCCTGGCCGGCGCCCTGGCTGCCGTCCTGTTACTCGCCTGGTGAGCCGGCCGGGCATCGGCGACCTCTGTGGCCAGGAGGGTCCGCACAAAGGAGCGCCTGTGTCTGACGAGCTGAACCAACCCGGCCCCCTGCCTGCGTCCGACCGGCGGGCCCGCCTCACCATCACCGCCACGCCGGACGAGCGCAACAGCCTTGTCCTCTGGCATCGCCACGTCTCGCCCTGGCGGGTCCTCCGCAACGGTTTCATCATCGTCCTGTCATATCACATGCCCAGCCTGGCCGTCAAACGGTGGCTCTATCGCCGGCTGGGAATGCAGGTGGGGCGTCACGTGAGTTTCGCCTGGCAGGTGACCCCGGATTTGTTCTATCCGGAACTGATTCGTGTGGGCGATAACACCATCATCGGCTATAATACGACCATCCTGGCCCATGAATATCTGCGGGCGGAATGGCGGACGGGGCCGGTGGTGATCGGCGCCAACGTGACCATCGGCGCCAATTGCACCATCTTGCCTGGCGTCATCATCGGGGACGGCGCGGTGGTCAGCGCCATGAGCCTGGTGAACAAGGATGTGCCGCCCGGGGCCATCGTGGGCGGTGTGCCCATCCGGCGGCTTCGATAGGGGTCTGCCGCCGACAGCCGGCAGGCGCTCTGTACGATGGCGCGCGGATGGGGGCGAACGCGAAAGGAGGGCATCCATGTGGAGTCGCACCTGGTGGCAGGGTCAGATCGCCTGGCTGCACAGCCTGATCGCGCGGCCCGAGCTGCTGACGCTGTTCCTGGTCATCGATGTGGCGGCCTACTTCGGCGGCCTGCTCTACTGGTATGGCTACGTGATGGCGGATCCAACCACGCCGCTGTGGGTATGGCCCTTCATCCCGGACTGTCCCCTCTTCGGGCTGCTGGGTGGGATTGGGCTGCTCATGGCCACAGCCCATACCCGCTGGTCGCCTGGGGCTCGGGTTCGGGCCAGCCGAACCCTCTGGGTGGCTGCGGGCGTCTCTGTCGGTATCTGGCTGAGCACCTACCTGCCCGGCGCGCCGGTGGGCTGGCAGCAACAGGCGGCCATGTTTGGGGTGTGGAGCTGGAGCCTTCTGGTGGCGGCGCTGACCTTCCGGCAGGCACCCGTCTGGCTGTTGAGCCTCTTCGCCTTTGGGCAGATCAAATATGGCGTGTGGACGGTCACGGCCTGGCTGGTCTTCTGGCGCAACACCGGGCTGGTCTACGGCGCCCCCCTGTTCACCTTCGACAGTGTCTTCATGACCCTGACCCACCTGGGCCTGATTGCCCAGGGTGTGGTGCTGCTCACCTATTTCCGCCCAAACCTGCGCGCGGCGGCCATCGCCTTCCTCTGGTTCGCCCTGAGCGACTTCGTGGACTATGGCCTGGGCTACTATCCGGCCATCCCCGAGCAGTTTATTCCGCTGCCCATCATGCAGTGGAGCACAGTGGCCATGACCGGCCTGCTGAGCGCCCTCTTGGTGTGGCTGGCGCGCCGCCCGGTTGAGGATCCGTTGGGCGGGATGGAGCACGCAGGCGCATCTCAACCCATCGGATGACAACTTGGGCGCCATTTTGGTGTTATACATTCTTGCAGGGGCATGCGGGCTGCCCATGGGAGGCTGTCCCAGGCGCGGCGGGCCCCTGCCCGTGGGAGGGAGCACGGACTCCTGGATGAACCATGCGTGATGATCTGAAAGACGATTTGTACGGGACGCGACCACCGTCATCTAGAGCAGAAAGAAGAGATTCATTGACTCAAGAAGCCATCAATCCAAAGATTCAAGAGCTGCGTGAACGCAAAGCGGCGGCCAAAATGGGAGGTGGCGAAGAGCGGATCGCTCGCCAGCATGCCAAAGGGCGGATGACGGCCCGGGAACGGCTTGAACTGCTGTTGGACAAGGGCAGCTTCCGCGAGCTGGACGTCTTCGTTACCCACAACTGCAATGATTTTGGCCTGGCCGACCAGAAGATCCCCGGCGATGGGGTGGTGACCGGCTACGGCACCATCAACGGCCGCCTGGTCTTCGTCTATTCCCAGGACTTCACCGTCTTCGGCGGGAGCGTCAGCCGCAGCCATGCCGCCAAGATCTGCAAGGTGATGGACATGGCCATGCGCAACGGCGCGCCCATCATCGGCCTGAACGATTCCGGCGGCGCCCGCATCCAAGAGGGGGTCTTCAGCCTGGCCGGCTACGCGGAGATCTTCTACCGCAACGTCATCGCCTCGGGTGTGGTGCCCCAGATCAGCGTGATCATGGGGCCGTGCGCCGGCGGCGCAGTCTACAGCCCCGCCATCACCGACTTCGTGATCATGGTCAAGGACACCAGCCACATGTTCGTGACCGGGCCGGACGTCATCAAGACGGTCACCCATGAAGACGTCACCTTCGAGGAGCTGGGAGGCGCCTTCGTCCACTCCACCAAGTCGGGCGTGGCCCACTTTGCCGCCGAAAATGAGGAAGATGCCCTCTTCCTGGTCCAGCAGCTGGTCAGCTACCTGCCGGACAACAACATGGAGGACCCCCAGGTGATGGCGTCCCAGGACGACCCCCTGCGCCAGGATCCGGAGCTGGACACCATCGTGCCGGACAACCCCAACCGGCCCTACGACATGAAGGTCATTATCAAGCACATCGTGGACGACGGCCAGTTCCTGGAGGTCCACGAACATTGGGCTATGAATATCATCGTCGGCTTTGCCCGGCTGGGCGGCCGTTCGGTGGGCATCGTGGCCCAGCAGCCGGCCGTGCTGGCGGGCGTGCTGGATGTGGACGCCAGCCAGAAGGCGGCCCGTTTCGTTCGCTTCTGCGACGCCTTCAACATTCCACTGATCGTTCTGGAAGATGTACCCGGCTTCATGCCTGGCCTGAACCAGGAGCACGGCGGCATCATCCGCCACGGTGCCAAGCTGCTCTATGCCTTCGCCGAGGCCACGGTGCCCAAGCTCACCGTGATCGTGCGCAAGGCCTACGGCGGCGCCTACTGCGTCATGAACCCCCGTCACATCGGGGCCGATCTGGTCCTGGCCTGGCCCAGCGCCGAGATCGCGGTCATGGGGCCGGACGGTGCCGTCAACGTCATCTTTCGGCGGGAACTGGCCCAGGCTGAAGATCCGGTGGCCCGCAAGAACGAGCTGGTGGAGGAATACCGCCAGCGCTTTGCCAACCCCTACGTGGCGGCGTCGGCCGGCTTCATCGACAACGTCATCGAGCCCCACGAAACCCGTCCCCGGCTCATCAATGCGCTGGAGATGTTGCAGAACAAGCATGGCAGCCTCCCGCCCAAAAAGCACGGCAACATCCCCCTGTAGACGGCGTGGGCGCTACGAGACATTCGTCAAGAGGCACCTGTATGGCACTGACCGAGATCGAGTTCGAACTGTCGGCCCAGCAACTGGCCCTGATGGACTATCCCCCCCTGGCCCAGGGGCAGCCCCTCTCCGTGCAACTGGATGCGGGGTTGCTTCTGCCGGATCCGGGGAGCGAATCCTGGTTTACGGTCCAGAAAGAGGCCTGGCCGTCCTGCTTCATCCAGGTGGGCCGGGCCACCTATGCCTTCAGCGGGCAGATCCTGGAGGCGGAGCTGGAGAAGCAGGATGGGATGGAAACGGCTACTCTGTTGGTGCAGTGCGGTGAGGTGCCCCTGCGGGTCACCTGCGGTCCCGGCCGGGATGGACGCCTGCCCGAGGGGACCTGGGAGACCCGATACCTGGCCGGCGTGAGCCGGGTGCACGGCCTGGTGGAGGATGACTACGCGGTGCCCATCGGGCGGCCCGTCGGGGTGACCATCTGGCAGTTTCGGCGTTTGCGGCTGCAGCCGGGTGATCCCCTCTTCGGCCAGTGGCATGTGAGCGAGACGTTGCCGCCGTCGCCTCTGGGCGTCGACCGACTGGTGGTGGAGGCCCGACTGCACCGGCCCAGGCTGTAGGGCTACCGGTTAAACGCTCATCGATCCCATGGGTGGTTGATGGGCCCAGGCTGAAAAGTCACAGGCTGAAAAGTCACAGGGGGCGCTGTTCCTGGCTGTGGCTTTTTCCATGTTTTTTGTGGTGATTGGAAAAACGCATGTTCAAAAAGGTATTAGTTGCCAATCGCGGCGAAATCGCCGTGCGTGTGTTGCGGGCATGCGAAGAGCGGGGTATCCCGACGGTGGCGGTCTTCTCCGAGGTGGATCGCTCGGCCCTGCACGTTCGCTATGCCGATGAAGCATACTGCATTGGCCCCGCGCCCAGTCGAGATAGCTATCTGCGCATCGATAAGATCATCGACGTGGCCCGCAAGGCAGGCGTGGACGCCATCCATCCTGGCTATGGGTTTCTGTCGGAAAACGCGGCCTTTGCCGCGGCCTGTGCCGATGCCGGCATCACCTTCATCGGTCCGCCGCCGGACGCCATCGAGCGGATGGGGGACAAGGTGGTGGCCCGGCAAACGGTGGCCCGGCACGGCGTACCCCTGGTGCCGGGCTCTCCGCCCGGCCTGCGGGATGAAGAGCTGATTGCCTTTGCCAAAACCATCGGCTTCCCGGTCATGATCAAGGCCAGTGCCGGGGGCGGTGGCAAAGGGATGCGCGCCGTCCAGGAGCCGGAGCAGTTGCCCGACATGTTGGCTGCGGCGCGACGGGAAGCGGCCAGCGCCTTCGGCAACGATGAAGTCTACATCGAGAAGTTGATTCCCAACGCGCGCCACATCGAAATCCAGATCCTGGCCGACAGCCACGGCAACATCATTCACCTGGGCGAGCGGGAATGCAGCATCCAGCGCCGCCATCAGAAGCTGATCGAAGAGGCCCCCAGCGTGGCCGTAGAGGAAAACCTGCGCCAGGAGATGGGGCGGGTGGCCATTGCCGCGGCGGAAGCCGTCAACTACGTCAACGCCGGGACAGTGGAGTTCCTGTTCGACAGCCGGGACAACCGGTACTACTTCCTGGAGATGAATACTCGTCTCCAGGTGGAACATCCGGTGACCGAGTTTGTGACGGGGATCGACATTGTCAAAGAGCAGATCGCCATTGCGGCCGGTCGGCGCATGCGGTATCGCCAGGAAGACATCACCCCCAAAGGGTGGGCCATCGAATGCCGCATCACGGCGGAAGATCCCTTTAACAACTTTTTGCCCAGCACCGGCACGGTGACCTTTCTGCAGGAACCCACCGGCCCAGGGGTGCGGGTGGAGAGTGCCCTGTACCGGGGCTTTGAGGTGACCCTCTACTACGATCCCATGGTCGCCAAGCTGGTCGTCTGGGGAGAGACCCGGGCCGAGGCGATCTTGCGGATGCGGAGGGCGCTCAACGAATATCGCATCGGTGGCATCAAAACTTCAATCCCGTTCCATCAGTCCATTATGGACAACACGGAGTTTATCTGGGGAACCTTCGACACCGGTTTTCTGGATCGTCTGCGACTCAACCGGGAGATGAGGCGGGCCAAGGAATACGAAAAGATAGCCGCCGTGGCCGCTGCGCTGGTGGCCCACGAAGAGGGCCGCAAGGCTGTGCACATTGGAAACGCACAGGCCGACAGTCGTCGAAATCTGTGGAAGCAGGCCGGGCGCATTCGGGCGGTGAGGGGGCTGTGGTGAAATATTACGCACGAGTTGGACAGACAGAATACGAAATCGAGATCGATGGAGACGCCGTTTATGTGGACGGCGAACGGCTGGAAGTGGACCTGCGCCAGAGCGGCGTCCCCGAGCTATACAGCATGCTGTTTAATGCCCGCAGTTATGAGCTCCTGATTGAGCCTGAGCGGTTCAACTATCGGATCTCCCTGCGGGGCGAGCATTTCGATGTGCAGGTGGAAGATGAACGGACCCGGCGGCTGAACGCCGGGCGCAAGACGCTGGCCTTGCCTGAAGGGGAACTGGCGGTGACGGCGCCGATCCCGGGTCTGGTGGTTAAGGTCCTGGTCGCTCCTGGGGATGCCATCGAGGAAGAGCAGCCCCTGGTGATCCTGGAAGCCATGAAAATGGAGAATGAAATCCGCGCTGTCCGGTCCGGCGTCGTCAAAAAGGTGGAGGTCGCCCCAGGCCAGCGGGTGGAACAAAATGGGCTGCTGTTGACCCTGGAATAGGCTTCAACCACTGGGGAGGACACCGGATCGGACTTTAAGCGATTTGAGCGGGTTTTGGATTTGGGGGTGGGGTGGGGGATGTGGTAAATTAGGGACTTGTGTCTGGGCGTGAGGGCGTCCAGGCAGGAGCGCACGTTAAGACAGGAGAGCAAGGCAGGAGGAGTACCCGGGGCGCACC
>NZ_VIGC02000043.1 GCF_006569185.2 Litorilinea aerophila
TGCGCAGCCGTTGCCGTCCCTGCACCTGTCCGGATTGGGTGCAACACGTGCGTAGGGCGGGTCTCTGGCCCGCCGTGGGTGGCTGGTTCGACCGCGACAGCGGGCGGGCACGGCGGCCCGCCCCTACAGAAACGGGCATCCTGTCGTAGGCGGCAGGGGCGAATCATGATTCGCCCCTATATATGGCGCATCCGTCGCCCGCCCTTCATCCACCCGGGGCTGGTAACGTAACAGCGTGCGGCCGGAGACCGCACCTACGACGGGGGCCGCCATCCACGCGGATTGGACAGCCGGCGGCTGATTTCTTCATGCAACTTCGTTGCGCCGCAGGAGAAAATCTGCGCTCATCGGCGTGAATCCGCGTCCTTTTTCAGGACAGGATGCCGGCCCCTTTGCGTTGCAAAAGGACCTTGTGGCAGGGAAGTCACCAGGCTTTGCAGACATCCGAGGATCAACCTCCCCCAGACGGGGGCTCGGCGGGCAGGGTGATGCGGAAGGTGGTGCCTTCCCCGGGCGTGCTTTCCACCTGGATGGTGCCGCCGTGGGCTTCCACCAGGGATTTGGCAATGGCCAACCCCAGCCCAGACTCGCCGTTTTCGTGGCGGGCCTTGTCCCCCCGATAGAAACGTTCAAAAATGTAGGGCAGGTCCTCCGGGTCGATGCCGCTGCCTGTGTCCCGCACCTGGAGCACCACGCCGCCCGCGGTGGGGTAGGCGGCCAGCTCGATGGTGCCGCCGGCCGGCGTGTAGCGCAGGGCGTTCCCCACCAGGTTGCCCAACACCTGCACCATCCGCTCCGGATCCACCTGGATGGTGGGCAGGCTGGCCTCCTGGCGCACGGTCAGGGTGACCCCCCGCTGTTCGGCCTGGGGTCGCTGGGCCATGGCCACCCGGGAAAGGAGCGCGCCGGGCTCCGTCTCCTCACGGAAGAGGGGGAGCTCACCCGCGTCGGCCAGGGAGAGGGTGCGCAGGTCGTCGATCAGGCGGCTGAGATGTTGGGCCTCGGCGTGCATCACCTCGTAGATCTCCGGCGAGCCGGGCAGCTTGGCCTCACTCAGCGCCTCGGTGTAGCCCAGGATCACGCTCAGGGGCGTGCGCAGATCGTGGGCGATGTCCGCGGTCATCTGGCGGCGGAGCTGGTTGGCCCTGGCCAGCCGGGCGCTCATCTGGTTGAAGGAGCTGGCCAGCTCACCCAGCTCATCCTGGGTGTGGATCTCCACCTGATGGCCCAGATCGCCCTGGGCCACCTGTTGGGTGGCGGCGGTCAGCTCCCGGATGGGGCGGGTGAGGGTGCGGGCCAGGATCACCCCCAGGAGCAGGGCGACCGCAGTGGCTCCCAACGCGCCCAACACGATGGCCCGGTTGATGCGGCTCAGGAAGTCCTGCTCTGGCGAGCCGGGCAGCTGGCGGCTTCGGGGCCAGTCGATCAGGAGCCAGCCCACGACCTGATCGTTCACCCGGATGGGCACCCCGCCGGCCAGCTCTCGGGCGGCCAGGATCGTCCCCGGGTTGCCGGGTCGCCCCCCCCAGACCACACGGCCGTGGGCGTCAGCCAGGACGAGACCATTGGGGCGGGGTACCGGGAGGTCCCGGCGCCAGAGCTGTTCCGGCAGCCCGTCCCAACTGCCGTGGCTGGCGTAATAGTCCGCCAGCCGCTCCACCAGGTTCACCTGGCTTCGATTCAGCAGGAACTGGTCGAACTCTCGCCGGGCCCGCTGGCCCACGAAGAAGGCCACCAGCAGGGCGCCGGTCAGGCCCACCACCAGGAAGGCCAGGGTCAGCTTCAGGGCGATGGAACGAAGGGGTAACTGCAGAGGAATCGATACCATCAGGACTCCATCAGGGCTCTACGGGCGCGAAGCGATAGCCGACACCGTAGACTGTCTCCACGTAGCGAGGATGGCGGGGATCGGGCTCGATCTTGGTGCGCAGGTTGCGGATGTGGACGTCGATGGTGCGCTCGTAGCCTTCGTAGGCATCTCCCTGGAGCCGGTCCAGCAGATCCAGCCGGCTAAAGACCCGGCCGGGGGAGCCCATCAGCGTGGCCAGGAGCTCAAACTCCGAGGGGGTCAGGCTCACCTCCCGGCCATCCACAGTGACCCGACGGGTGTTGCGGTCCAGGGTCACGTCCCCCACCTGCAGGACCGGCTGCTGGACGTCGGCCTTTTCCAGGCGGCGGAGCACAGCCCGCACCCGCGCGGTCAGTTCCCGCAGGCTGAAGGGCTTGGTGACATAGTCGTCGGCGCCCAGCTCCAGCCCCAGCACCTTGTCCGTCTCATCCACCCGGGCGGTGAGGATGATGATGGGCGTCTGGGCTTCCTTGCTGTAGACCCGCAGAAATTCGTAGCCACCCATCTCGGGCATCATCAGGTCCAGAATGATGAGATCCGGCTTTTCCTCCCGGGCCACAAAGAGGGCCTCCCGGCCGTCCGCGGCGGTGACCACCCGGAAGCCCTCCTGGGTCAGGTAGCTCTGCACCATGGTGCGCAGGCTTTTTTTATCGTCGACTACCAATATTGTCTTGGCCATGGTATCTTCACGGGTATCTTCACATCGTCACTTCACATCGTCAATCGTAAATGTCAGCAAATTGTAAGTATCAGCAATTCGTGATAAAAGCTATCGCTCCCGGCAGAAATTCGCCGCGGGTTTCCCCAAATGAAGAAACCACAGGTCTCACAGATGAGCACAGAATTTGCCAGATTTCCCCTGGAAATCCTTTGGGCCTGGTCAGCCATGTCGTCAGATACAGGGCAAACCATGGGCGGGCTCTTGAGACCTCCCGCTACCATCATTTTACAATAAAAATCTTCAGGAAATATGAAGATTCCATTGGAATTCTCCTGGACAAGCCCCCAGATTGGCCCCGCGGACGCTTTGGACTTGCCTGAAAATGATGCTATTCTAAAGCTGTTTGACATAGACCAATATTTCCTTGGTTTGCAGCCACAGATTACCCAGATGACACGGATTCCACAGATGGCTTCCGTGCAAAAATGGCTTTTTGAATGATAGACAACCGTGTCGCAAGGATTGCCCATGCAGGTTGAATTGCTCGCCTATACCCAGCAGAACCCGGCCCTCGCCTCGGAGGTGCAGGCCAACTCCCGGGGACTTCCCAGCGATCTGGCCACCATCTGGCGGGGCTGTGGTGGTTTCCCTGAACAGCTTATCGAATACGCCGGACGGGTCTGTTATCGCAGCACCCACCGCATGGGCACCGCGCCCGAATTCATCGCTGCCCGGGTGCGAGAAGGCCACGAAGACATCATCGAGCATGTGGTGGTCACCGTGCGGGTGCGGGATGCCGGGGACCAGCCCATGCGCTGGCGGCTGGCCAACCGCCACTGCGAGGTCAGCGAGCTGGGCAACGGCGAGTGGATCGTCAGCGGCAACGCCCGGGTCTGGCTGGACTTCTTCCGGCGGGGCATTGCCCTGGAGGCGTTGCCCCTCCTCAAGGCGGTGGCGCCGGCGGTGTACAGCGAGCTGGAGCTGGAGCAGGCCGGCGGCGACGGCGGCCTGGACGCCTGTAGCCCGGCCCAGGGAAGTTTCTCCAGCGCGGATCTGGCGCGGCTGGGCCCCAGGGAGTGTGGCCCCATGCGGGTGACCCTCCTGGGCTTCACCCAGCCCCTGCTGTCGGATCCAGAGTTGGCCCTGCATCACGGCTCAGCCACCTTTTTCTTCGAAGGCATCAGCCGGGCATGTACCCATCAACTGGTGCGCCACCGCCTGGCCAGCTTCAGCCAGGAGTCGCAGCGCTACACCGACCTCAGCAAAGGGGGCTGGAAGGCGATTGTGCCCCCGGCAGTGGCGAAGAATGAAGCGGCTGTGGCCGAGCTGCAGGAATTCTGGGCCATGGCAGAGGAGAAATACGCCCGACTGCGCGCCCTGGGCATCCGCAAGGAGGACGCCCGCTTCCTGCTGCCCAACGCGGCCGAAACCCGCATCGTCACCACCATGAACTTCGCAGCCTGGAGCCACTTCCTCTGGCTGCGGGCGGTGGACAAGGCCGCCCAGTGGGAGATCCGGCAGTTGGGGCAGCAGGTGCTGGAGCTGCTCTACGCCATCGCGCCGGCTGTCTTCCAGGAACATTGGCACGTCTACCGGGAAAAATTTCAGAACGGATAACCATCCATCAGGATTATGCCAAGTTATACACGCTCTCACCTCAAACAGCTGGAGTCCGAAGCCATCTACGTCATGCGGGAGGTGGCCGCCCAATTCGAGCGGCCGGTGCTCCTCTTCTCCGGCGGCAAGGACTCCATCGTCATGGCCCACCTGGCCTACAAGGCCTTCTACCCGGGCAAGATCCCATTCCCGCTCCTGCACATCGACACCGGCCATAACTTCCCCGAAACCCTGGAATTTCGGGACCGGCTGGTGGAGAAGCTGGGCGTCCAGCTCATCGTCCGCTACGTGCAGGACTCCATCGACCAGGGCCGGGTCGTGGAAGAGACAGGCCCCAACGCCAGCCGCAACGCCCTGCAGACGGTGACCCTGCTGGACGCCCTGGCCGAGTTCAAGTTCGAGGCCGCCCTGGGCGGCGCCCGCCGGGACGAGGAAAAGGCCCGGGCCAAGGAGCGCTTCTTCTCCCACCGGGACATGTTTGGCCAGTGGGATCCCAAGAACCAGCGCCCAGAGCTCTGGAACCTCTACAACGGGCGCAAGCACCCCAACGAACATTTCCGGGTCTTCCCCCTGAGCAACTGGACGGAGATGGACATCTGGCAGTACATTGCCCGGGAAGGGATTGAGATCCCGGTCCTCTACTTCGCCCACCGCCGGGACGTCATCAACCGGGACGGCGTCCTCCTGGCCGTCTCCGACTACATCACCTTGCTGGACGGCGAAAAGGTGGAGAACAAGATGGTGCGCTTCCGCACCATCGGCGACATGACCTGTACCGGCGCGGTGGAGTCTACCGCCTCCACCATCGAGGAGATCATCCAGGAAGTGGCCTCGGCACGGGTCACCGAACGGGGCGCCCGGGCCGACGACAAGCGTTCGGAAGCGGCCATGGAAGATCGCAAGCGCCAGGGTTACTTTTAAATTGAACGGTACGGGTTGCACGTGGGCAGCCCTTCGCGAATGGTGGGACTTATGTTAAAAGCAGACGACACGAAAATCACAGCCACGGAACAATCGCTGAACCACGACCGGCCCCTGCCGGCCGAACAGCCGGCCGTCGGCTCCGACCTGGAGGCCTACCTGGCCATGGACCTGCTGCGCCTGACCACCGCGGGCAGCGTGGACGATGGCAAGAGCACCCTCATTGGTCGGCTGCTCTATGACACCAAGGCCATCTTCGAGGATCAGCTCGAGGCGGTGGAGCGGGCCAGCCGCAGCCGGGGCGACCCCTACGTGGACCTGGCCCTCCTCACCGACGGCCTGCGGGCCGAACGGGAACAGGGCATCACCATCGACGTGGCCTACCGCTACTTTGCCACGCCCCGGCGCAAATTCATCATCGCCGACACGCCCGGCCACATCCAGTACACCCGCAACATGGTCACCGGCGCCTCCACCGCGGAGCTGGCCATCATCCTCATCGACGCGCGCAAGGGCGTGGTCACCCAGTCCAAGCGCCACGGCTTCCTGGCCTCCCTGCTGGAGATCCCCCACATCCTGGTCACGGTCAACAAGATGGACCTGGTGGATTACAGCCAGGAGGTCTACAACCGCATCGTGGCCGAGTACACCGAGTTCGCCACCAAGCTCTCGGTGCAGGACATGACCTTCATCCCCATCTCGGCCCTGAAAGGGGACAATGTCGTCCACAAGAGCGCCAACATGCCCTGGTACGAGGGCCCTACCCTGCTCCACTACCTGGAGCATGTGAACGTGGGCTCCTCCCGCAACCTGGTGGACTTCCGCTTCCCCGTGCAGACGGTGATCCGGCCCCACCAGGACTTCCGGGGCTTCGCCGGCCAGATCTTCTCCGGCACCATCAGCCCGGGCGAGGAAGTGGTGGTGCTCCCCTCGGGGCAGACCAGCCGGGTGCGGGCCATCGTCACCGCGGACGGCGAGCTCCAGGAGGCTGCGGCGGGCGACTCGGTCATCCTGACCCTGGAGGATGAGCTGGACGTCAGCCGGGGCGACATGATCGTGCGCAAGAAGAACCTGCCCACCGTGGCCAACCAGCTGGAGTGCATCGTCTGCTGGATGCACGAGGAGCCCATGAATCCCCGGGGCACCTACATCCTGCAGCACACCACCCGCCAGGTGCGGGCCTTCATCAGCGAGGTCACCTACCGCATCGACGTGGACACCCTCCACCGGGAGCCCGCGCAGACGCTGCAGCTAAACGAGATCGGGCGGCTGAAGATCACCACCACCCAGCCCCTCTTCTTTGACCCATACAAACTCAACCGGGCCACGGGCGGCTTCATCCTCATCGACCCCTACACCAACGTCACCGTGGCCGCGGGCATGATCCGCCGTCGGGCCCGGGATCTGGATGAGGTGGTCGTCCAGGAGCCGGCCCGCCAGAAGTCCACCAACGTGGTCTGGGAATCCACCGCCATCACCCGGGAGCAGCGGGAACGGCGCAACGGCCACCGGGCCGCCGTCCTCTGGTTCACCGGCCTCTCCGGCTCGGGCAAGTCCACCGTGGCCCGCAAGCTGGAGCAGCGCCTCTACGCCATGGGCTGCCAGACCATGTACCTGGACGGCGACAACGTGCGCCACGGCCTCAACGGGGACCTGGGCTTCAGCCCGGAAGACCGCAAGGAGAACATCCGCCGGGTGGCCGAGGTGGCCCGGCTCAGCTTCGAGCACGGCAACCTGACCCTCTGCACCTTCATCTCCCCCTACCGGGCCGACCGGGATTTCGCCCGTTCCCTGCTGCCCCACGGCCGCTTTGTGGAGATCTACGTCAAGTGCGACCTGGAGGTCTGCAAGCGGCGGGATCCCAAAGGGCTCTACGCCCGGGCCCTGCGGGGCGAGATCCCGGAATTTACCGGCGTCTCCTCGCCCTACGAAGAGCCGGAATCGCCCGAAATCGTGGTGGAGACGGACGTGCAGAGCGTGGACGACATCGTGAACTACATCGTGGAGGAGCTGACCCGCCGGGGCATCCTGGAGCAGCCGTAACCGTGACCGGGGAGGGTCACCCATGGAAGCCCAGCTCGCCGCTGTGTTCAGCCGCTATCCAGAGATCCAGGCCGTCTACCTGTTCGGGTCCCACGCCGAAGGCCGGGCCACGTCCAGGAGCGACCTGGATCTGGCGGCGATCTTGCGGCCCCATACGCCCCCGCCCGACAAGCTGGACCTGCTGACGGATCTGGTGCGGGCCGGCTTTGAGCAGGTGGACCTGGTCTTCCTCGACCCGGCCGACATCCGGGACATCGTCCTCTGGTTCGACGTGGTTCGTCATAACCGGGTGATTTACGCGGTGGAAGACTTTGACCGCGGGCAGCTCTTTTCCAAAATCGCCCGGATGTACTGGGACTTCGTGCCCATCCTGGAGCGACAGCGGCGCCGGTTCAAGGAGAGAATCCTCGGTGGTCAGAGTTGAGGTCCTCCGTAAACGATTGGAGAAACTGGAAGAATACCTGCAGATCCTGCACAGGTTACGGGAAACGCCCCTCGCAACCTTTCTGGAGAACCCGGAGAAGTATGGGAGCGCCGAGCGTTTCCTGCAACTGGCCATTGAAGCCATCGACGACATCGGCAGCCATCTGGTGGCGGACCTGCAGCTGGGGACCGTGGAGTGGTATCGGGATGTGCCAGAGCTGCTCTGCGAGGCCGGCTACATCGACGAGACCCTCTACCAGCGGTGGCTGCGCATGATTGGCTTCCGCAATATTCTGGTGCATGATTACCTGGATATTGACAGACACCAGGTCTACCAGATCTTGCAAAACCACCTGGAGGACTTTGACCAGATTCGGAGTATCTTTGCCCAGTTCCTTTAACCCTTGGAGCCCCCATGTCACAGCCTGTCATTGAAAAGTTCCACGCCCGCCAGGCCCACGTGGCCGTCATCGGGCTCGGCTATGTCGGCCTCCCCCTGGCCGTCGCCTTTGCCGATGCCGGCTACCAGGTCACCGGCATCGACCTGGACCGGCGCAAGGTGGACGCGATCAACCGGGGCGAGAGCTACATCGAGGACGTCCCGTCCGAGCGGCTGCAGCAATTGGTCGGTGCGGCAGCGAAGCAACGGGAAGCCGTTTTCCAGTCCCCCCATCCCCCAGTTCCCCAATCATCCAATCACCCACCCACCGGCTCCCTCCGCGCCACCACCGACTACGGCGTCCTGGCTGAGTGCGACGCGGTCTCCATCTGCGTGCCCACGCCCCTGAACAAGACCGGCGACCCGGACATCTCCTACATCGTGGCGGCCAGCCAGGCCATCGCCGAATACCTGCACCCGGGCATGGTGGTCGTGCTGGAATCCACCACCTACCCGGGCACCACCCGGGAAGTCGTCCTGCCCATCCTGACCGGTCAGGCAGACCGGGAGCGAAGTGCCCAATCCCCTGATCACCCAGCCACCTTGTCCCCCGGCCAGGACTTCTACCTTGCCTTCTCCCCGGAGCGGGTAGACCCCGGCCGTAAGGACTGGTCCACCCGCAACACGCCCAAGGTCATCGGCGGCATCACGCCGGCCTGCCTGGAAGCGGCCGTGGCCTACTACAGCCCGGCCATCGAGACCCTGGTGCCCGTCTCCTCGCCGGAGGCGGCGGAGATGGTCAAGCTCTTCGAGAACACCTTCCGGGCCGTGAACATCGCCCTGGCCAACGAGCTGCAGCTCATGTGCGACAAGCTGGGCCTGGACGCCTGGGAGATCCTGGAAGCGGCGGCCACCAAGCCCTTCGGCTTCATGAAGTTCACGCCGGGGCCCGGCCTGGGCGGCCACTGCATCCCCATCGACCCCCAGTATCTCTCCTGGAAGCTGCGCACCATGCAGTACAACGCCCGCTTCATCCAGCTGGCCAGCGAAATCAACACCGAAATGCCCCGCTACTGGGTGCAGAAGGTCCAGGACGCGCTCAACGACGCCGGCAAGCCGGTCAAGGGCAGCCGCATCCTCATCCTGGGCGTGGCCTACAAGAAGGACGTGGACGACCTGCGGGAGTCGCCGGCCCTGGACATCATGCACCTGCTAAGCCAGAAGGGCGCAGCTGTCCAGTACCACGACCCCCACGTGCCGACGGTCCACCACGAAGGCCTCCAGCTCCACAGCGTGCCCGACCTGGAAACGGCCCTGGCCGAGGCAGACTGTACCGTCATCGTCACCGATCACTCTGCCTACGACTGGGCCCTGGTCGCCCGCACAGCCCGCCTGGTGGTGGACGCCCGCAACGTGCTGCGGAGGATGGGATAGAAGGAGACCATACCCATGCCAGGACAGGAATGGCCCCCGAGTCAGGTCTTTTGGCAGGACAAGCGGGTGATCGTCACCGGCGGCGCCGGCTTCCTGGGTTCCTACGTGGTGAAGCTGCTGCGCCAGTATCCGGTGGATGAGATCTTCGTCCCCCGCAAGCGGGACTACGACCTGCGCCAACGGGAAGCGATTCAGCAACTGCTCCACGATACCCAAAGGCCGGATGGACGGCCGGCGGACCTGATCATCCACCTGGCCGCCCACGTGGGCGGCATCGGCGCCAACCGCAGCCGGCCCGCGGAATTCTTTTACGACAACCTGATGATGGGCGTCCAGCTCCTCCATGAAAGCTGGCGCGTCGGCGTGCCCAAGTTCGTGGCCATCGGCACCGTCTGTGCCTACCCCAAGTTCGCCCCCATCCCCTTCCGGGAGGAGGATCTCTGGAACGGCTATCCGGAGGAGACCAACGCGCCCTACGGCCTGGCCAAGAAAATGCTCCTGGTCCAGAGCCAGGCCTATCGCCAGCAGTACGGCTACAACTCCATCTTCCTCCTGCCGGTGAACCTCTACGGCCCCGGGGACAACTTCGACCTGGAGACTTCCCACGTGATCCCGGCGCTGATCCGCAAGTGTGTGGAGGCCCGGCAACGGGGGGAAGAAACCATCGTGGCCTGGGGGGACGGATCCCCCACCCGGGAGTTCCTCTACGTGGAGGACGCGGCCCGGGGCATCCTCCTGGCCGCTGAACGCTACGACCAGAGCGAACCGGTGAACCTGGGCAGCAGCTATGAGATCAGCATCCGGGACCTGCTCACCCTGATCGCCCGCCTGACCGGCTTCCAGGGCCGCATCGTCTGGGACACCAGCAAGCCCAACGGCCAGCCCCGCCGCAAGCTGGACACCTCCCGGGCCGAGCGGCTCTTCGGCTTCCAGGCCGAAACGAACTTCGAAGAAGGCCTGGCCCGGACCATCGCCTGGTACGAGCAGACGCTGGCCCAAACGGCCGGGACAGCGCAGGAAAAGAGTAGGGATACGTAGTGCGTGGTGCGTAGTGCGTCAGATAGGTCACGTACTACGCACCACGTCTTCCGTTTCGCCCATCCACCGTTTCGTCCATCCACCACCGCCATGACCGGACCATCCCACATCACCCAGGGCCACCGGAGCTTCCTCCGCCAGGCCCACCTCAACAACTGGCAGCGCTACCTGGCCTCCCTGGGCCGGGCACAGCCCACATCGGCCCTGCCGCCGGCCCGAAGCTGGGATCTCTGCATCCTCACGGCCAGCGACGAGGGCCAGGCCGACATGGTGCGCCGCCAGCTGGCCTGGCGCCGGGAGGCTGGCCTCCTGCCCGTGAACACCGACTTTCACGTGGTGCCCGACCCGGAGGGCCGGCGCATCGGCTCCGGCGGCGCCACCCTGCGCATCCTGGCCAGACTCTTTCGGCCCGAACTGCTCCCACCCCTCACCCGGGAAAATCCGGCGAACCTGCGGGTCCTGGTCATCCATTCCGGGGGCGACTCCCGGCGTCTGCCCCACTGTTCCGCCACCGGCAAACTCTTTGCCCGGGTCCCCCGGCAGCTGCCGGACGGCCGCGCCTCCACCATCTTCGACGAATTTCTCATCAATCTGAGCGGCGTGGCCAGCAGCGCCCCGCCCGGCATCCTGCTGGTCTCTGGGGATGTGCTGCTCCTCTTCGACCACCTCCAGCTCTCCCTGCAGCGCCGGGGTGTCCTGGGCGTATCGGTGGCCGCGTCCCTCTCCGTGGGCACCCGCCACGGCGTCTACGTGGCCGACGCCCAACCCCATGGCAACACCGCGGCCGTCCGGGCCTTCCTGCACAAGCCCTCCCCAGAGCAGCTCCGCCAGGCTGGGGCCGTGGCCCCGGACGGGCAGGTGCAGGTGGATACCGGCCTGGTCTGGATGGACGCCGCCACGGCCCGGCGATTTGCCGACCTGACATCCCAGGAGCCGGTGGCCCGGCTTTGCCGGCTGACGAAAACGGCCACAGACTCTCACGGCCCCCTGCCCCCCCTGAACCTCTACGGGGACCTGCTGTTGCCCCTGGCCCGGGAGACCCACCTGGAGGCCTACCTGGCGGACGAAAGCGACGGCCCGGCCACGCCAGGCCTCCAGGCCGCCCGCCGGACCATCTGGCAGGAGCTGCGGGGCACGCCCTTCTCCGCAGTCAGGCTCCAGCCGGCCGTCTTCGTCCACTTTGGCACCTCGGAAGAATACTGGCGCATGGTGGCCGCCGACCCCGACCTGGCCCATACCTGCGGCTGGACGAGCCAGGCCATGGCCTGGCCCCAGGAGCCTGGGCCGGCTGGTGAGCCTCCGGAAGGAGGCTCCCTGTTCCTGATCAACGCCGTGGTGGAAGGGCCCATCGCCGGGGCAGCCGACGCCCAAGGCCCTGCCCTGGTGGTGGACAGCCACCTGGCCGGGCCCGTCACCCTGGCCGGCCCCGGCATCGTCGCCGGCCTGCACACGGCCCGCCCGCTCCAGTTGCCCCCGGGCCTGGTCCTGCACCAGCTCCCGGTGGACGGCGGCGTCGTCACCCGGCTCTTCGGCCTGTACGACGACCCCAAACGGCCGTGGGACGACCCGGCCGCCACCTTCCTCAACCGTCCCTGGGCGGCGTGGCTGGCCGGGCTGGATCTGCCGCCGGAAGTCATCTGGCCGGGCATCTCCCCCGAGGCACGCACCCTCTGGAACGCCCGGCTCTACCCCCGCACCGGGGACCGGGAGGAGAGCCTGTGGCTGACCCTGGGCCTCCTGGAAGCGATAGCATCGGCTACCCCGGACCCGGCCTGGCGGGCCCGCTGGGAAGCCCAGCCCCGCCTCTCCCTGGCCGAAAGCTTCGTCCAGGCCGACGGCCAGCGCATCCTGGACGAAATGGCCGCGGTGGAAGACCGGGTCATGGCCCATCGCACCTTCGCCGCCATGGCGGCCGAACGGCCCGCCTCCGAGATCGCGCAGCTATTTCACAGCGGCGGCGAAGCGCGGCCCGGGCGACGCCGGCTGCTGGAACGCTGGCTGGCCGAGGCCGATCCCCTGCTCCAAATGCGGGGCTACAAGGCCCTGGCCGTGGCCACCGGAGAGGGGCACTGGGAAGATCGGGCGTTCGGCGTGCTGGCCGGGCTGATCCAGGACGACGTCCGCGGGCACCGCAGGCCGGGCCGGCCTCCTGTCCCAGCCACCGGCCACGGCCACGCCGTCCGGGTGGCTGCGGCGGCCCGCATCGACTTTGGCGGCGGCTGGACCGACACGCCCCCCTACAGCATCGAGCGGGGCGGCACCGTCCTCAACGGCGCCATCACCCTCCACGGAGCCCACCCCATCGTGGCCGAGGCCGCCTGGCTGCCCGAGCCCCGGCTCGTCCTGGAAAGCCGGGACATCGGCGAGTCGGTGGTCCTGGAGGCCGCCGGCGAGGCGCTAGACTACGCGAACCCGGCCGATCCCTTCGCCCTGCTCAAGGCCGCCCTGGTCCTGAAAGGACTGGTCCCTGAAGACGCTTCCCCCCAGATGCCCCTGGCCGAACTCCTTCGGGAGACGGGCGGCGTGCGCCTCAGCACCCAGACCCACATTCCCCGGGGCTCGGGATTGGGCACCAGCTCCATCATGGCCGGCGCGTTGCTGGCCAGCCTGGACCGCCTCCTGGGCCAGGAGAGCAACCAGAGCCGGCTCTTCGACGAGGTCCTCTGCCTGGAACAGATGCTGACCACCGGCGGCGGCTGGCAGGACCAGGTGGGCGGCCTGGTGGGCGGCATCAAGCTAGTGCACACCGCCCCCGGCCTGCCCCAGCGCATCACCGTGGATCCTGTGGCCCTCCCCCCCGCGGTGCAGGAGCAACTCGGCCAGTGCCTGTGCCTGGTCTACACCGGCCAGCAGCGCCTGGCCAAGAACCTCCTGCGCGCGGTCATGGGCCGCTGGATGGCCCGGGACCCGGAGATGGTCTGGATCCTGGAGGAAATTGGCCGGCTGGCCGTGGCCATGCGGGACGCCCTGGCTGCGGGCGACCTGGGCCAGTTTGGCGCCCTGCTGGCCGAGCACTGGGCGCTCAACAAGCGCATGGACCCCGGCTGCACCAACCCGTTCATCGATGAACTCTTCGAGCGGATGACCCCCTACATCCACGGCGGCAAGCTGGCCGGCGCCGGGGGCGGCGGCTTCGCCCTGGTGCTGGCCCGGGACGGCCAGGCCGCTCGGGAGCTGGCCGCCATGCTCATGGAGCGCTACCAGGGTACCCCGGTGGGGCTGTGGCCCTGCGCCATCGCCGCCCAGGGCCTGGTCTGTTCTGTCCCATAACGACGCCCCAAAGTGGGCGTAACGGGGAGCCCCCTCTCGACGTATCCCCCAAGGGGCGACGCCCACCGAAAACACAACGGCTCATCTCCCCAATGGGTGCGAGCCGGCTCGGTTCCCTGCGAACCCGGGCTGGGTAGCGCCCATTTGTGGTAGATGATGTGGTAGATGAGCCAACACAATCACGACACCGACAGAAGGCGACATGCAGACTTCACAACGACCCCGCTGGCTCGTGGCCCTGCTCCTGGGCCTGCTGGCCCTGGGATGGGCCGGCCATGGGCCGGTGCCTGTCCTTGCCCAACAGATCGGCCAACCGGCCGGGACGGCGATCCACCTGCCCCTCCAGTGGAACGGCCCGGACACCATCCCCGCCGCCGAGCTGGCCACGGCCGCGCCCCCCCTCCAGGCGGTGGCCGTGCAGGGGGATTTCCAGATCCAGCACATCCCGGATCCAGACGGCGACATACTGCGGGTGCTGCCCGGGCCTGCGCCCCAGGCCGGAACGGAGCGAAGCGTCTTCCTGGCCTGGCCCCTGCCGGACCCGGACGCCGGCTTCGACGTGCCCGCCGGCCGGGCCATCACCCTGACCGTCTCCGCGCGCCTCTTCTCGCCCCCGGAAGGCGCCCGGCTGACTATTCAGGAACAGGGGGAGGCGTGGTCCAGCAGCAGCGTCGCCATGGACGGCATCCAGTGGACCACCTACACCGTCCGCCGGGCCATCGGAGACGGCGCCGCTGCGGTGCAGATGGGCATCGTCTGGCGCCCCACCCTGGACAACGCCTGGCTGGAACTGCGCAACCTGCAGGTGGAGATAGGCCCGCCGGGCCTGACGGTACCCCTGGAGCTCCTCTCGCCCACAGACACGCCCACACCGCCGCCCCCCCCCACGCCCACGCCGACGGCCACTGCCGCGCCGACCGAGCCACCAGCCCAGGAGGAAGCCCCCACCCCGATCCTCCTGGTGGTCACCTCCACCCCCACGCCGGCCGACGTCTTCGAAGCCGCCACCCGGGTGGCCCAGGCCACGGAATGGGCCCGCATCCTGGGCACAGCCACGCCCACGCCGCCCAACATGGTGACCGCCACCTTCACCCCCACGCCGGTTATCGTCACCAACACGCCCACGCCGGGCAACCCGGCCACGGCCACCTACGTGGCCCTGCTGGCCACGGCCCAGGCCGTCACCACCGGCACGGCCACCCCCTTCCCGCCGAACGCGGTGGTGCTGGTGGCCACCGACACGCCGACACCCACGCCCAGGCCGGCCCAGGGGCGCCCCACCCCCACGCCCACGCCCATCTTCGTCTACCTCGAAGATCTGCGGCCCACGCCCGTGCCCACGGCCACGCCCCCCTTCCCGGAGGCGCTCCAGGGCAAGATCCTCTTCCTGTCGGACATGTTCGGCACCACCCGGCGGCCCAACGCCTTCGTCATCAACCCGGACGGCACGGGCCTGGCCCTCCTGACCAGTCGCCATTTCTACGACCGGGCCAAAGCCCGGGATGCCTACTCGGCCGACCGACGCTTCTACGCCTATGCCCTGCGGGAACATGCCAACGGCCAGGCTGGCCTGGTTCAGCTCTTCTACGACGACGCCCTGTACGGCAGCAGCCGCCACCAGCTCACCTACTTCGGCGTGGGCACTGCGTGGGCGCCGGCCTGGTCGCCCGTGGATGAGGTGGTGGCCCTGGTCTCCAGCGAAAGCGCCAACGACGAGATCTGGCTGGTGCGCCGCAACGAGTGGCCGCCCCGGCAGCTCACCCACAACGAATGGGAATGGGACCACAGCCCCAGCTTCTCGCCCGACGGCAGCCAGATCGTCTTCGCCTCCAACCGGGTGTCGGGCCTGCGCCAGCTCTGGATCATGGATGCAGACGGTAGCAACCCCAGGCAGCTCACCTTCCTGCTGCCGTACGAGGCGTGGGATCCGGTGTGGGTGAAGTACACGGACGATTGAGGACGATGGGGCTTGAGTCCGACTGGTCCATGGGTTAGAATGCAGGCAGAAACGAGCGCTCGGTCGTCTCTAGACGGCTACCGTCCTGACCAGTTCCGGAGGCAGAAGATCATGCCCATCGTGGTTGAATATCCTTCATCCCTTCCCGATGCCCTGCAGCAATCGCGTGAGGAGTTCGAGCAAGAAGCCAGGATGGCCATGGCCGTTAAACTGTTCGAACTGAAACGGATTTCTTCCGGTATGGCTGCTCAGATGGCCGGCGTTGACCGGGTGACTTTCCTGCTGAATTTGCATCGCTATGGAGTACCGATGATCGATCTGGACGAGGAAGAGCTGCACGCCGACGTGGCCAATGCCTGAAGCACAAGAAATCGTCATTATGGCATTAGACGAGAAGCTGCCCACGGTCTGCATTGATGAGGCGGTAGGACGACGGATCGCCCGGTTGAGCGGGCTGTCCGTCACTGGCTCCGTTGGCATCTTGCTGCGGGCGAAGCGAGAAGGACATATGGGGGAGATACGCCACGCCATTCAACGGATGCAAGCCCACGGCATTTGGCTAAGTCAACGGGTGATTCACTTTGCCCTCCGCCAGGCAGGAGAGCTGAAGAAAGGGTGAAAGGTAGAATGCAGACAGAAGCGGCGGTGCGGCCGTCCAGGGACGGCCACTGCCACGATTGACTCCGGAGGCAGAAGACCATGCCCATCCGCCCGTTAGACAAGACCGTCATCTCCTGGCCTGATCGGCAAAGCGTTGACCGGGCTGTGCGCCGCTGGGCGGCTGAAATTGGCCGGCAGCGGCCCGAGGTGGTGTGCATCGGCTACTTCGGCTCCTATGCCCGGGGCGACTGGGGGGTGGGTAGCGACCTGGACATCGTGCTCGTGGTGAAGGGCATGGCCCCGCCTCCCATTAGCCGGTCGCTGGGCTGGGACACCCGGACATTGCCCGTACCGGCGGACGTGCTCGTCTACACCGTCGAAGAGTGGCAACGTCTCCAGCAGGAAGAGGGCCGCTTTGCAGCCACCTTGACGCAGGAAACGGTCTGGGTCTACCCTGGTGGCCGAACACCTGAGGAAAAGGGTGAATCATAGATGACCAATCGTGCCCTGGACTGGTTGCGCCAGGCGAAGCGAGATTCCGAATGGATTTGCAGAGGGCGCGCCCTACGAACACTACGGCGACCGGCAGAGTCAGCAGGCGATTGGGTATGCCCAGGCCATCCTCGCCTTTGTCTAGACACAGATAACCTGAACGATGGGTGTATTTCAACTTTGGGGCAAGCGGGCGGGGCAAGCCCCGCCCCTACCGGATCTGCCCGCACCAGGTGTCGGTAGGGTCTGAATTCTGCCCCCAACTTGAACTACACCCCTGAACGATCCAGGAGACAGCTCAGTTAGCCGTGGACACGGACGCCCATCTGGCTGAACAGCGCACAGCATACGTCGCCAGCCTGGAGGAAGCCCTGCAGCAGATCCTGGGGCAACTGCGCCAGATGCCCCAGGTGGAGCGGGTGATCCTCTTCGGCTCCTATGCGGCCGGGCATCGGAATCTCTTCACCGACCTGGACCTGCTGGTGGTGATGGATTCCCGGCAGGACTTCTTGACCCGCAGCGCCCAGTTGCGCCAACGCCTCAAAGTTGATGTGGACCTGGATCTAGCTGAACGTTGGTTGGCCCAGGCAACTATTACATCCCCACTCGCTATCCCAACGGCCTTCCTGGCGGCATCCCAGCCGAAGTGTTCACCCAGGAAGCGGCGGCAGGCGCCGTGGCCCTGGCCCGGGAGGCGGTCACCTGGATCCGAGCGTTGCTCACCGGGAAGCCAGAATAACCTGGAGGTGGAGCCATGCGGGCCCTGACTTACTGGAAAGCAATTATGATGGATCAGTCCAACTTCCTGGAAAGAGTGCTTGCGCTCCTGACCACCCATCACATTCGTTTCTGTGTAGTGGGCGGCCAGGCCGTCAACGCCTACGTGGAACCGGTGGTCAGCCTGGATCTGGACCTGGTCGTGGCAGTCGACCAGCTGGAAACGTTGGAGCGATTGCTGGCAGAGGAATTTACTGTCAGGCGCTTTCCACACAGCCTGAACGTCTCCCTTCAAGGTTCAGACTTGCGAGTTCAGATCCAGATGGATCCACGCTATGCGGATTTTCCCCAACGGGCCGCTCCCCAGGAAGTGCTTGGCCTGGTCCTGCCCGTGGCCAGCCTGGAGGACACCCTGCAGGGGAAAGTCTGGGCGGCGCTGGACCCGGAACGACGGGCCAGCAAACGGCAGAAAGATCTGGCGGACATTGCCCGGCTGCTGGAAGCCTACCCCCACCTGCAGCCCCTGGTTCCGGCCGAACTGCGCCAACGGCTGCTGTAGGCGTCAGGGCCGTCCCGGCGGGCGACGTGCCGGCGTACAGACGGGGGCAGGGGCTGGCCCCCCTGGCGTTTCCTGAGGTAACCGTGGCCGTGGCGGCGGTCCTGGGGGACTAAGACCAAGGAAGTTCCGACATCTATGGCCGAGATTGCCAATCCCCACGACAAGTTTTTCAAAGAGACGTTAAGCCAGCCCGGCGCGGCAGAGACCTTCATCCGCCATTTTTTGCCTGCCGCGGTGACCGAGCTGCTTGACCTGGATCAGCTTCAGCCGGTGAAGGACTCCTTCGTCGATGAAACGCTGCAAGAACACTTCTCCGACCTGATCTTCGAGGCGCCGCTGCAAGGGGAGGATACGCTTTTCGTGTGCGTGCTCTTCGAGCACAAGAGCCGCATCGACCCGCTGGTTGGGTTGCAGGTGTTGCGCTACATGGTGCAGGGCTGGGAGTCGATGCTGCGCCAGCGCGGGCGGATGCACCCGATTTTTCCGGTGGTGGTCTATCACGGCCCTGTGCGCTGGCGCATCGCCACCAACTTCCAGGTGCTGTTCGACCTGCCCGAAGCGCTGCGGCGCTACACACCGGAGTTTCACTACCATCTGAGCGACCTGTCCGCCTACAGCGACGAGGAGCTCAAGGCGACGGCCGTGTTGGCCGCGGGGCTGCTGACGCTCAAGTACATCTTCCGTCCCGAACTGCGCACCCACCTGCCGGAGGTGATTCGGCTGTGGTATACTTTGCATGAACATACGTCAGGATTGGGATCTTTGGAGACGTTGCTGCGCTACATTACAGCAGCAGGGCGACATGTGACTGTGGAAGATGTGCGCCAGGCGCTGGAGATCGTGTTGCCTCAAGGAGGTGGACTGATGGGAACCATTGCCCAGGAATTGATTGAGCAGGGGTTGCAACAGGGACTGCAACAGGGACTGCAACAGGGACTGCAGCAGGGTGAGCAGCAGGGGCTACGTCAAGGGCTGCTCACCGGCATCCGGCTGGCCTTGAAGCTCAAGTTCGGCCTGGCCGGCGTCGCCTTGATGGCGGAGATCGCCCCCATCGAGGATGTGAACGTTCTGCAGACCATTGCCGACGCCATCGAGTTCGTCAACAGCCCGGAAGAGCTGCGTCAGCTCTACCCAAGGGCTGAATAGCCTCCTGAAGGCGACAGGATAGGGAGCCCCCCCAATGGCCACTGCCCGGAATATCCCGCCAGAGTCTCTCACCGCTTACCGCGCCACGGCCCGCCAACGCTGGGCCAGGGAGCAGGAGGAGCGGACCCGGCGATGGGAGGAAGCCTGGGGGCTGGCCCGACGGGCGGCCGCGCTGTTAAAAGAGCAGTTCGGCGCCACCCGGGTTGTCCTCTTCGGCTCCCTGGCCCACGGTCGCTGGTTCTCCCCCACCTCCGACGTGGACCTGGCCGCCTGGGGGCTGGCGCCAGCCGACTTCTTCACCGCCGTCGCCCGCCTGCAAGATTTGGCGCCTGGATTTGAGGTGGACCTGGTCATGGCCGAACGATGCCCGCCCCATTTGTGGCAGGTCATCGAGAAGGAAGGGATTTCCCTGTGAATGAGCCTGGTCGACATCTGTGCCGAGGGGCACAGGGCCTGAAAATACAACCTGAATGGTCATCAACATAGAAGCTTGTATCAGATGCTAACGCGTTATTGGGATAGTACCTTTACAACGGAATTGGCTTTACTACTCTTCGCAGCGCCTGCCCTCTATTTTCCCGAGCTGTTTCCTGTATGGGCCATCTACCTCAGCTTTGGATTTCTGGCATTGGGCTGGCTATGGCGTCGAATTCAATTAGGTTATTTTATACGTTACACCCCCATGGACTGGCCGCTCTTTCTGCTTATGGGGGTCATGTTACCCATATCTTTGTGGGCTTCGCCGCCGCCCTTAAGAGAAGAATTTTCCATCCCCCGTGCATACATCCTGATATGGAATTTCTGCCTATTTTGGATCATCGCTGTCCATAGCCGGCGACGAGAAGAATTATTCTGGCTCAGTACTGCAGGCCTGGTCTTGAGTGGCTGTGCCATCGCTGGCATCAGTTTGGTGAGCACCCAATGGTCCCGGAAGTTGCCCATTTTACAGTTCCTAATCAACCACATGCCTCCTCAACTCCTGCGCCTTCCAGGGGCGGAGGCGGGCATCAATGCCAACCAGGTTGGAGGGACACTGCTCTTTTTTACCCCTTTGCTAGGTGCATTGACCCTGTATCTGTTAGTACGACGACGAAATTGGCACATTGGGCTCGTGACGGGGGCGCTCGCAATCACCCTGGGTATGCTCCTCCTCGCCACGCAATCACGGGCCAGCCTCTTGGGACTTGCCGTGGGGGTGGGGTTGATGCTCATTTTGGCCTTGCCCAGGGCTCGAGAAATCTTGTTGACGCTCCTCGCCGCCGGATTCATGGCCGCCCTTCTACTGCCCTGGGAACAGCTCCAATCGCTGCTTGACGGCCCCTCTGCCGAAATCGTCAGCCCGGTGACAGGGACAGTCAGCCTGGCTGGCCGTATCGAAATTTGGAACCGGGCTCTCTATGGCATCCAGGATTTTGCCTTCACGGGTATGGGCTTGGGAACTTTTCGGCACATTGTCCATGTACTCTATCCACTCTTTCTCATTCCACCGGATACCGATATCGCACATGCCCATAATTTTTTTCTGCAGACAGCATTGGACTTCGGTCTGCCCGGCCTGATCGCTGTGCTGGCGCTCTACTTAATTGCTCTGGGGATCCTGTTCGGTCACTGGAATCATCCCCGGGGCCTACCTCGGGTATGGTCCATTGGGCTATTGGGTAGTCTGGTAGGGCAGGCAGTCTATAGCCAGTTGGATGCCATAGCCATGGGCTCAAAACCGAACTTCGCCTGGTGGTATCTGTTGGCGCTGGTAGCGGGGTTAAGCGCATGGGAACTCAAAGAGGAGGAGAGGGGGACGCAGATGAACACAGAGAAACGAGGATAAAAATCTGCGTGCGAAGCCTGCGTTCATCTGCGTTCATCTGCGTTCTCAAAATTTGGACGCTGATTTACGCAGAAAAACGCAGATCAAAATCAAAAATTCAAAATCTGTGTACGCAGTCAGCGTACATCTGCGTCCCAATAATGGCTCTACTGCAAAAAGGTCAAATGAGGACGCTGACCCACGCAGATGAACGCTGATTCGGGCGATTCTCTCCTGCGTTTCTTTGCGCCTTTGCGCCCTTGCGTTCAAAAATGCCCTTTTTGCAGGGAAGTCAATAATCTGACGTGTCGCTCACTCCGCCGCAGTGACCTGAATGCGATACTCAGGGACCAGGTGGCCCAATAGCTCCCGGACAGCCTGGGCATCGTCCCGCCGAGTTGCCTCCTCCAGGAGGGCCAACTCCTCATCCAGGCGGTAGGGCACGAAACCGCTGGCATTGGCCGCGATGAAGATGCTGGCGTGGGCCGTACGCCGGTACTCCTCTCCCTCGATGAAGAGCTCCTCGAAGAGCTTTTCGCCGGGACGCAGCCCCACGAATTGGATGTCGATGTCCTCCCCCAAACGCAAACCAGAGAGGCGGATCAGATCCCGGGCAAGATCCACGATCTTTACCGGATTCCCCATGTCCAGGACGAAAATCTCGCCTCCCTTCCCCAGAACAGAGGCCTGGAGGACCAGCTGCACGGCCTCGGGAATGGTCATAAAATAACGTCGCACATCCGGATGGGTTACCGTAATGGGGCCTCCCTGTTCGATCTGCTTCCGGAAGGTAAGCAACACACTTCCCCGGCTCCCCAATACATTGCCAAAGCGTGTGGCCACGTAAGCCCGGCCACTTTTTAGAGCTGCATGCAATACCACCAACTCTGCAGCCCGTTTGCTGGCCCCCATCACATTGGTAGGGTTGACCGCCTTATCGGTAGAGATAAGCACAAAACGTTCCACATCTGCGGCCAGGGAAGCCCGCACCACGTTACGAGTCCCCAGGACGTTATTGGTGGCTGCCTCTACAGGGTTGGCTTCCATCAAAGGGACGTGTTTGTGGGCTGCGGCATGAAAGACAACTTCAGGTCGATAGCGCTGAAAAATAGCCTCCATACGGGTGGGAAAGCGAATATCCCCGATCACCGCGTGCAACCGCGGAGCATCATCCCCTCGGCGTGCCAGGGCCTGTAGCTCATTGTGAATTTCAAAGATGCTGTTCTCACCATGGCCCAAAAGAATCAGCTCAGCAGGAGCGCAACGCCAGATCTGACGACATAACTCACTGCCGATGGATCCCCCGGCGCCGGTAACCAGCACCCGACGGCCGTGAAGCATCTGGGATACAGATTGAATGTCTGTCTGCACGGGTTCCCGACGCAGTAGATCGGTAATTTCCACATTGCGTATGTGGGTCGCCCGAACGCGGCCATCCAGCAGTTCGTGAATACCGGGCAAAATTTGAGTCCGCAGACCCACATCTTCACAGATCTGGACAATTTCCCGGATCTCCTTACCCGGGGCAGTGGGCATTGCGATAATGATACGACGCAACTTATACTCGCGGGCCACCTGGGGGATATCCTGTCGCGCGCCCAGGACCGGCACATTGTGGATGCGGACATCATGCTTGCCCAGGTCGTCATCGAAAAAACAGACCGGCTCCATGCCTAATCGGGGGTTCTGCTTCATCTCGCGCACCAGCATCGCCCCTGCATCTCCAGCGCCCATAATACCAACCCGCTCCACAGGACCGTTCTTTTCGGCACGCAGTGCCCGAGCCGCCAAACGAACACTGAACCGGGTTCCGCCTACTAAAACCAAGACCAACAGCCCGTCAATGATCGCCACCGAACGGGGAAAGTTCCATAAGGGAAACCTGGTGCGCGCGATCCAGGGCTGATGGGAAAGGAGAACGAGACCGAAAAGTAGGACACTGGAGATCAAGACGGCCAGGGCAATACGATCCAGCTCTTCGATGCTGGCATAACGCCAATATCTTCGATAGAGTCCCAAATGATAAAAGGCTGCCACTCGAATGATCAGGGCCAGGACGGTGTAGACAAAGAGCCCAGCCGCATAGGCAGACCAAACATTGAACCAGCCGGTGGGGGTCACGGTGAGTCCATCGGTCCGTAACCAGAAAGCCAGCCAGGGAGTGAATGAGAGCATGGCCAGATCCAGGCCTAAAAAGTGACGATTGCGCAGAGAAAGGAGTGACCGTGGGCTGTGACGAAGTAGCTGAATCATAGATATCCTAAACCTGATTTTCTCCTGGAAAATGGTTGTTGGACGCTGATGACGTGGAAAAACGCAGATCGAAATCAGAAAATCTGCGTGCGCAGCCTGCGTCCATCTGTGTGCCAGAAAGTTTGGACGCTGATACACGCTGAAAAACGCAGATCAGACTCCGCTGCAGAAAGGTCAAATTTGGACGCTGGCCCACGCAGATGAACGCTGATTAGAGCAATTCTCTCCTGTGTTTCCCTGCGGCTTTGCGCCCTCTGCGCCTTTGCGTTGAAAAATGCCCTTTTTGCAGAGGAGTCAGATCAAAATCAAAAAATCTGCGTATCTCCCTTCTCTCAACGTCCTACCCAAGAGAGACCGCCTTTGCGGGCATTGTCGTAGGCTTTCCGTTTCACCTGTGGTGTCGACCCAAAGTTGAGCAGCAGCCTACCTCATACCGGGTCGCCTTCAGATAGTTCAATAACTGGGCCTCGTGTTCCGCGGCCAGGGTACGCACCGCCTTGAGCTCCACGATGACTGCGTCCTCCACCAGCAGAACTGCCGCGTACTCCCCGACCACCTGTCCGGCATAATACACCTGGATGGGCGCCTGGGACACAACGGCCAGCCCCGCCTTCCTCAGCTCCAGCCCCAACGCGTTCTCGTAGACCTTCTCCAGGAAGCCGTAGCCCAGGGTGTTGTAGACCTGGTCGAACGCCCTCAAGCTCCGGTCCGTGAGCGCCTGGTGCTTGTACGGCCCGCCCATCCCGTTCCTCTCATATTTGAATACGACCGTAGAGATACCCAGAGTAACGCAGATTAGAGAAAAAAATCTGCATCCAAGAAAATTGGGACGCAGATACACACAGAAAAACGCAGATCAGAGCAAAAAATCTACTCTATCAATCTCACCGCAAAGACGCAAAGAGCGCAAAGAAAAGAAGGAATCTGCTCTATAAATCCAACGCAAAGATGCCAAGAAATCTGTGTGCGAAGCCTGCGTTCATCTGCGTTCCGATTTTTATTCCTCAGGGTGCACAGCGTTCATGAAGTCTGCGTCCTAACCGTTTTTTATCTGCCTCCGAATCACCTCCACCACCCGCCTCTGGTCTGCGTCCGCCATAGCTGTGCCGGAGGGGAGACAGAGGCCCCGTTCGAACAAGTCCTCGGCCACGCCGCTGCCCACGTACTCGCAGTCCCGGAAGACGGGCTGCAGGTGCATGGGCTTCCACACGGGGCGAGACTCGATGTTCGCCGCCTCCAGGGCCAGGCGGATCTCCTCCCGGGTGGCGCCGAACCGCGCCGGGTCCACGGTGATGACCGTGAGCCAGCGGTTGCTGCGTCCCCAGGGGGCTTCGCGCCCAACCGGCTCCCGGAAGTCGATACCTGGCGCTTCATCCGACCATCAGATAAGATTATTATCCAGAAGAATCTGTTCAACTTCAGCCAGGAATTGGTGGATCGGTCGGGATGACATGCCTTCTGGCGTTGGCTCATGATGGTCAGGTTGTTCAAAAGGATGCCGATGCCACACACCATGTTCTCGATCCCGCCCATAGAGACGTCCTGTTGGACCAATCAAGGCCAGACTCAAACGGCCACTTCGTTCACTCAGGAAAACCTGCACGAATAGATCGGGCGTGAGAGACAAACGCACAGTAACCGTCGCATTGGTTCGTTCCGCCACGTTGAGAGCACGTACAAACCAAATCTGCTCCTGTGCCTCTTGGGCCTCGGCGAGAAGCTCTTCAATTCTCATCCTGGAGTACTTCAAGGTCTGCTAACTGTTGCTGTATGGTGTGGATTCCATCAATGGCTGTCTCCCAGGCCATGGCATCTGACTCCACCTCCCATGAATATCCCCGCTGTTTTGTAATCTGCCGACGCTCAAACTCCTCAAATGTCATCCCGTATTTTTCAGAAAGACGCTGATTTGTTAACCGGTAACGGGCCAGACGACGCTGATATTCGGCGACCAGCAACTGCTTCAGCTTCGCCTCGATATCGTCTGCCTGTGCGATGGATAGATCGTTCAGACGACGAATAATCTCCTCGGAAACCGTGATTGTCGTGCGCATGCAACCTATCTCCTCAAAGAACAATGGCCTGTCAAGATGATCCTAACAGGCAACAGATGCTTGCAGCCGATCAAACCGATCAACCAGCCATCGGCAGCCCAGACGGATGACTCTGTGGCGCTCGAATGGGGCCCCAGCAAAGTTCGTTAGAACACCAACCAAGGCAAGGGGCTCAGCCACACAGTCAACAGTAGGTCCTGGACCCGCTGTGGTCATTATAGCCGGAAGAGAATCGGAAACCAAGGAGGAACGGCTCGGTATGCTCTGCTCTATCAATCCAACGCAAAGACGCCAGAGCGCAAAGATGTTCTCATATTTGTCAAGGGAGTCGCACACCAACAATCGAATAGCGAAAGGCAATACAAGAGCGCAAAGAAAAGAAGGAATCTGTAGCGTGCATCTGCTCTATCAATCCAACGCAAAGACGCCAGGGCGCAAAGGCGTAAAAAAATCTGCGTGCGCAGCCTGCGTGCATCTGCGTCCTATTCCTTCTTCCTCTGTGTCCTGATGACCTCCACCACCCGCCTCTGGTCTGCGTCCGCCATGGCCGTGCCGGAGGGGAGGCAAAGTCCTTTCTCGAACAACTCCTCGGCCACACCGTTGCCCACGTACTCGCAGTCCCGGAAGACGGGCTGCAGGTGTATGGGCTTCCACACGGGGCGAGACTCGATGTTCGCCGCCTCCAGGGCCAGGCGGATCTCCTCCCGGGTGGCGCCGAACCGCTCTGGGTCCACGGTGATGACCGTGAGCCAGCGGTTGCTGCGTCCCCAGGGGGCCTCGGGCATGACGGAGAAAGCAGGGAGAGTTGGATTCAGCGGCTCTGAACGATTTCAGTAGCACCGGGGGGAGGATAGGGTTCGAGTTTTTCCTGCCGGCGAGCAATGCGCTTCAATTGTTCATCCGCACCGAGTTCGTCCAGGATGCGTTGAACCCCGGTCAGCGCTTTCTCGCGGGATACGATGGCTAAAGCAGTGAGAAAGATCAGACGCAAGTCCAACAAGAAAGAACGATAGTCGATATACAATAACCCCAGACGGCTCTTCCAGGGGCGAATCAACCGATTGTAGTCCAGATCCGGATCCTCACTATCCTTGAGAATATCTCCCTCATCCGCGAATATGATGGAGGCGATATCTGTGATACCGGGTTTGACTCGCAACAGGCCTTTTTCCACCTCGGTATACAGCGCCACATCCCGTTGCACCTGGGGACGTGGTCCGACCAAACTCATATCGCCTTTGAGCACATTCCAAAGTTGGGAAAGTTCATCCAATTTATAACGCCGGATGAAGTGGCCAACCGGGGTAATACGTGGGTCACGCGCCGACGTGGAATCGATACCGACCTTGTCTGCATTAACCACCATGGAACGGAGCTTGACCATGCGAAAGAGTTTGCCGTCTTTACCCACTCTAGGGGCAACGTAAAACGGCGAATGGAAATCCTGCAGCCAGATCGCAATGATGACAGGAATCAGAATTGGGCTGGCAACAATCAGACCCAACAAGGATACGGTGATATCGAACAACCGTTTGGCCATATGACTATCCTCTTGCTCGGATTATACTCACCGGTTCAATCCCCAGGATCTGTTTCACAGTTGCCACAATGCCTGGGGCGTCCAAGCCATATTGAGCCCGCAGATACTCCTGGGTCCCTACAAGCGACGAAAACTCACCGTTGAGCCCAATGCGTTTGAAATAGCGGGGATACACACCGGCTTCAAGCAGCGTCTCGGCCACTGCGCTTCCCAGGCCGCCGATCACGCTATGTTCCTCAACCGTAAAGACACCCTCGGTATCCCGGGCAGCGGCGAGTACAGCCTCGGTATCCAGGGGTTTCACCGTATGCATGCTCACCACACGGGCCTGGATGCCTGTTTCGGCTAGCAGTTCGGCTGCCTGGACTGTTTCGTGGAGGAGGCCACCTGTGCTGATGAGGGTGATATCACTTCCCTGGCGCACCGTGATCGCTCTGCCGATTTCGAAATCCGGCGTCGAGGAATGGACAACCGGTTCGCCTGCCCGACCAAGCCGTAAGTAGGCCGGACCCTGGTGCTCAATCAGGGCTTTTGTAGCCAGACGGGCCTCCACAGGGTCTCCCGGGGCTATCACTACCATATTGGGCAAGGCGCGCATGACGGCAATGTCTTCTGTAGCATGGTGCGAAGGTCCTAGCGAGCCGTACGCCATGCCACCGCCAACAGGCACGATACGCACATTGGCATTGTGGTAGCAGATGTCGTTGCGAATCTGCTCTAGAGGGCGTAGTACAGGGAAGTTGGCGATGGAATAGGTGAAGACGATCTTCCCGCTCAGAGCCATCCCCGCAGCCAGGCCGGTCATGTTCTGTTCTGCTACACCGGCATTTACAAACTGATCGGGAAGTTCTTCCATAAAGCGGGTGACAACGCCGAAGCCCAAATCCCCGACGACCAAGACAATGCGGGGGTCTTCTTTGGCCAGTTCAAACAATGTATCAATGAATGCGGTTCTCATGATCGTGTCCATTCAGTTCTGCCAAGGCAGCTTCGTATTCATCTCCCTGGGGAGACCGATAGTGCCACAGCAATTTGTCTTCCATGAAACTGACACCCTTGCCTTTCACCGTATGGGCGATGACGCAACTGGGTTTGCCAGGCTCAAAGGGGAGTTGGCTGAGCACGGCCTCAATTTCGCCAAAGTTGTGCCCATCCACCTCGCGTACAGCCCAACCAAAAGAACGCCATTTGTCTGCCAGGGGAGCCAGATCAATCACTTCTTCCACTCTGCCCAGGCTCTGGATCTTGTTGTAGTCCACAATAGCAATCAGATTATCCAAACGATGTTGAGGTGCAAACAGGATTGGCTCCCAGACAGACCCCTCATCGCATTCACCATCGCTGAGCATGCAGAAAACCCGATAGCTCTTCCCATCGCGCTTGGCGGCCAGGGCCATGCCTGCGGCCACGGAAAGGCCGTGCCCTAGAGAGCCCGTAGATATCTCAACACCGGGTACGTAGGTATGGGTAGCATGCCCGGCCAGGCGAGAGCCATTCTGATAGAACGTCTCCAGCCATTCCACCGGAAAGAACCCCATCTCCGCAAGGACAGCATAGTATGAAGCGCACCCATGCCCTTTGCTGAGGATGAAGCGATCCCGCTCGGGCCAGTCAGGGTTCGTAGGGTCCACGCGTAGGATTTTTGTATACAGCACAACCAATAACTCGACCATGGAAAGCGAAGAACCCACATGGGAGGCCTTGGCCCGGTGGGTCATCTCGATGGTATGCCGGCGGATCTTATGTGCCAGTTCCTCAAGCGAGAGATTCTCGAGTGATTTTACGCTCATAACGACACCTGCGGATATCCGTAGAATTTGCGCACGGTATTGCTGACGTACAGTACGTCTTCATCTGAGAGTGACGTGTTCATAGGTAACATCAGACAACGCTGAAAGAGGCGTTCGGTGTTTGGAAGTTGCACATCAAAACCCAGTTTCTCGAACTGGTGCACCGCCTTGCCGCCCCATTGGATCAGCGTACCTACACCATGCTCTTTCAAATAGGCCCGTAGTTCATCCCGGCGCTCGGCCTCGATCTCGTAGTTCTGAAAGATATCATAGTGATCCGGGTCGCTGTCCGGAGCGGGAGGCAGCACCAACTCTGCAACGTCGCCCAGGTACTGCTGGTACATGCCGGCAATCTGGCGACGTCGGGCGATTTCTTTGTCGTAGTAAGTAAGTTTGTAGTCCAGAATAGCCGCCTGAAGATTGTCCAATCGGGAATTCAACCCCCACATCACCACATCGCCTGAGGCGTCTCGGCCATGGTCGCGGAGCAGCATCAACTTCTCATATACCTCATCGTCATTGGTAAAAACGATGCCGCCATCGCCGAAACAGCCCAGCGTCTTGGCCGGATAGAAGCTGATGGCACCGGCCACCCCAAAGGTGCCCGCACATTGCCCTTTGAACTTCGAGCCCAAAGCCTGAGCAGCATCCTCGATGATGATGAGTCCATGTTCATCGGCAATCGCCTGCAAGAAGTCCATATTTGCCGTGCGTCCGTTCAGCTGCGTGGGCATGATGGCCCTGGTGCGAGGTGTAATCGCCGCCTCGATCGACTCCGGATCGATCAGGTGATCGGGGCCACAGTCTACCGGCACGGGGGTTGCGCCGGCAAAATAGATAGCTGCAGCCGTAGCCACCATGGTGTGTGATGCAAAGATAACCTCGTCACCAGGACCTATCCCTGCGGCACGAACGGCCAGATGCAACCCATCGGTGGCATTGGCTACACCAACAGCGTACTTTGCACCCACGTAATCGGCAATGTGGCGTTCAAAGTCGGCCAGGTCCTTTTGCATAATGAAGGCGCCCCGGCGACCGACATCGCGGATGATGGCGATAAACTCCTCCTCACGAGAGATAAAAACGTGAGGGTAATTGAAAAATGGAACATTGCGCATAGAATCACCCATGTTTTCTTGTTTGGATAATGTAACGATAGATATAAGTAGGTCGGTCCTCATGAACAATGACCGAACCTACTTTGATAGCACCCATCTTTTCATAAAAACGATGGGCACGATCTAAACCTGCTGTAGTTGGAATATCAAAACAACCAACACCCTTCTCGCGAAGCTGCTCAACAAACTCCCCAAACAAATGCTGAGCAATGCCTTTGCCATGATAATCTTGAACAACGGCCAAATCAAGCAATTCGGCCTTGCACTCCTCCTGATCTTGTCGCTTTTGTTGTTTTCTAGCGGGGTAGAAGAGTGTTTCAATAGCCTTCGTTATACGATCCCAAGAAAGGAGCTTAGGCAGGAAATAGCGAATAGCCTGGAATGTGCGCCTGATTAAAAAATCTTTATATAGTTGTCCTGTGTCTGTTGCACCAAAAACGTAACCAATGACACGGTTATTGCTCGATTCCTTAGCGATAACCATCACCCCAAACTGGCTGGTGGCAACATGTTCAAAGATCAAAGCCAACGGTTTTTCACCAAGGGAACTGAGAAATCCTTGTGGCAATTCTTGTATTTGGATTTGGGCCGCCTGTCGTATTTCATCTTGGCTAAAACTCGAAGTCTGATATTCGATCATCCTTCCCCTACTGAGTTCAAAAAATTGACAGCCCGATTGACATCGCGAGTGCTCACCGCTGAATGCGTGGGCAAGGCAACAACTTCCTCACAGCGCTTCTCTGCGTTTGGGCATGATCCTGGCTCATAGTGCACGAGCTTCAGTTCGTCGCCTTGCAAGGGGTGCACAGGAGTTGTATACCAATCCGACAGTTCGACATTGGCCTTCCTGGCGGCTTTCAAGAGATTCACCTTGTTGCTAACACGAAGAGGGTAACGGGCGAACACAACATCAACACCATCGGGATAAACAGGGTGAATGATAGCGTCAGATCGGATTCGTTTTCGATACTCGTCTGCGACTCTTCGGCAGTGTTGTGTATAAGCGTCAATGCCTGCTAATTTCCTTTTCAATCGCTCTTGCAGGGAGGGAATCATACGCAGGCTAAAATCTTCGGCAATGTTGTCACTGCTCACTGGATTATAGTTGCTTTCCGCCAATCCAATGGCGCCAAGTCGCCGAAACAAAGCTCGCACTGGCCAGTAAAGGCGTGGTCTATAAAGTAAACCGAATGCGTAATATTGCAATTGTATGCGCACGGCCTTTATGATTCCTGGTACCCGATAATTCGTATACGCATCATGCAAGCGTTCGCATAGCACAGGATCGTTGACAACAGCGCTTCCCCCAATACCGGCAACAATTGGCTTCCCCCACTCAAATGAATAGAAACTAGCAACGCCAAAGCTACCAACCTGTTTGCCTTTATAAGTTGAAACCAATGTGTGACAACAATCTTCGATAACCGGTATTTCTGCTTCTTCTGCAACCGCTAGAATCCCCTCCATATTTGCGGGGATGCCGTACGTGTGTTGAACGATGATCGCTCGCGTGCAAGATGTTAATTTTCGCCGTAGGTCCTCGGGATCGATATTGTAACCATTCGCCTCAATGTCCACCCACACCGGACGCGCTCCAGTTGCCATAATCCCCTCAGGAACAGCAACACAGGTGAAGGCCTGAACAACAACCTCATCTCCATCTTCAACTCCGAGCGATCTCAAAATGGCATATAGAGCGACACGCCCTCTATAGAAAAAGAGTTCACAGTGCTCATGCGAACTCCCTAATTTCACATTCATGCCAGACTCCTGCTTTTGAAAGTACTCGTCGCAATTTGCTCAAGATAATCCACCATCGCGGGATAGATCTTCTCTACAGAGAACTGCTCTACGAACAAACGCCTGGCATTCTCTTCCATTTGGCTACGCAAATTTGGATTGCCAACTAATTGCTCTAAAACTACCAAGAAATCCGTCACATCTCCAGCTCGATATGTTAAACCGGCTCGATATTGTTCAAGAATTTCTTGCAGCTCTCCCGTCAAGCTAGATAGCACGGGGAGACCACCAGACAGATATTCGAGAGGTTTATTGGGCAAACTCTGAAGCGCTCCGGCAGCGTAGGGTGCCAAACCAATTTTTGATAACTGTAAGAGTGCCGAGATAGCCTGTGCGGATATCCATCCTGGAAACACCACATTCTGCAAGCCCTCCGCACGTTTTCGCAACAATTTAAACTTAGATCCGCTACCACAAAACACAAATTGAACGTCATTGACTCCGCGTTCCTGAAGTAAGCGTGCGCCGTCGATGATTGTTTCCAGGTCATAACTAGTTTCAAACTGACCAAAAAAACAAATTATTGTTTTCTCTGGATCGACACCAGCCCCAATCAGTTGCCGCTTCTCTTGCTCAATTACTCGCTTAGGGAAACTGGGTTTGGGGTATCCTAAGGGAAATACCACATCGGTTGATTGTCGCTGTCTTCCGGCGTATCGAAGCCCCCATTTCAAGTAGCTCTCCGATACAGCGATAATAGAGGAAGCTCCCCGAAATAATTTACGGTTCGTGCGCTCCGCAAAGAATAACGCCGGTCGAGCTATTGGACGTAAGTGCTTGGGCAAGAGGGTTAGGTAGATATCCGGCCAAAGGTCTCGAACATCGATTACAAAAGGAACGTCATAATGCTGGGCATATTGGAGAGCGATAAAACACATACCTGGCGTCGGGATGCCGGCAAGAATAATATCGGGCGGAGGCTCCTGAAACATGCGTCGCCGAAGACCACGTTCCAATTGGCGATGAAAACGAACCCGCTGTAGGCTAACATTCCGGTCATAGCCCTTTGCATAAATTAGTTCAATGCGATAATTGGGGTTAACCCAGATGCTTGCATCGCGCTCCGAACGTTGGCGCTTATACGCATGGATAAAGGTAGGCGCCCAACGGGTAACCCTATGTCCACGCTCAACTAGCATATTGGCCAGAATTCCGTAACGAAATAGGCGAACGTCACCGTCAATAGGAAGAAGTTCGCCCACGTGGACTAACCAGATATTCATGTGGTTTCTAATGACTCCACGGTCTTCTGAACAATACGAATGAGCTTTCTGCCAAGCACCGGCCAATCAATTGTTGCCAATGCTACTTCACGAGCATTTTCTCCTAGTTGTTTCCGATGTGCGGGGTCTTTGATGAGCGAAATAACATGTTCTGCGAACTCGTTATTGTTTCGAGCAATCAGTACTGATTCCCCATCTACAAGTGCAAAACCGCGCACACCTTGTGGCGTGGAGACAATAGGCATGGCCATGGCCATGGCTTCAGCTATCTTAAGCTTCGAGCCATGGGTTTCTGCAAATGGCGCAATGTACACATCGCCTTGGTCGAAGTAAGGACGGATATCGTCCACTCTCCCCGTAAATCGTATATTCGGCACATCAGCAAACTCAGCCTGGGCTGCCGGGCTAAAATTGCCCGCAACTAGCAACTCTGTATCGGGCAACTGTCGTTTCACCAGTGGGAATATGTTGCGCACAAACCCTCTCAAAGCAGTTACATTGCGGGGTGCAGAAGTGCCTGTAAATAAAAGACGGGGAGGGCCAGTACGAGCTGCACGTCGAGGAGTAAAGTAGCTACAATCCACGCCGTTCTCGATGACGTCAATCGGGGTGTTTGGGGCTAAAGCTCGTGTGAGTTGACGATCTTCCTCACAAACGGAGATGATCCTGCCCACATTATTGTAGATAGGCGGGAAATGCCGCTTTGCGAGCTGGTAGTTAATCCAGGCAAGAATACGATGAGTAGTGCTCATCGCTTGTGAGGCGTAAACCCGCCAGAAATCCACCTCGGCATCACACTGGTTAAGGACCCAGTTGGGACTATACTGATTACGCACTATCGAACCCCAGTGGCCAACATTGGTAAAAACCACGCCCGGATATGTAATAATTCTGTGTAGTACATCAGGAACGCCATCTAACGAATTGTACAAGACGGCATTGTGGTAAGGATAGCCATAGATCGACATGGAAACGGTAGCTCTTATCTTGTCTCGCCGTGACACATCACGGAGGGCTACTCTGACGATCGTTTCCGCGTACTTCTCAAGCGTTGTGCGCTGCTTTGAAGTCAACGGCTTGCGCGTCAAAAGGATCATTTCAATTGAATAGGCCCTATTCAATTCTTTGAGAAGGCCAAGTGTACGCAATGCAGCGCCGCTGAATGCAGGCCAAGGAGATTCATATGACAAAAATAAAACATTTCGGGATTTTGTTGACATTTCATTTTTGCATAGTTAGTGGGATTGAATAAAGATGAGAATGCCGTAGCCTGACCGAGTGCTGTCGACGAATGGGTATACGCAAGTATTTTACGCCGTGTGAGACAACAAGGAGCCATGCAAGACCAATAAAGAAAAATCCCTGGTAGGTCATGCTGAAAAAGATGGCCCACTCAAGCCAAAGCAACGAAAATGCCAGTAAGCCCATTTGCCAAAACCCGATTGAGCGACGGATGGCTTTATAAAACAACCAACTCGACAATACTCCCATTACAAAAGGAATGAACAGAATCCCTATCCAGCCAAAATCATAAAACCAGTCACCAATAGCCGTAAATACATTAAAGCCTGGCAATACAGAAGATTCACGGATAGGGCCATATCGCCCTACGGTAGGAATTACCATGCGGAATAAGGCATTGAAGGTTTTGACTCCGTAACCTAATTGCGGGTCAGGATAATCGATACGTTCTCCCAGCACAGGAATTGGCCCAGTAAAGTTTAGGTATGTATGGATGATGCCGCGCAAAAGGGTTGAATCATTTTGCAGAAAAACTGGATTAACCGCATATCCAATTCTTGTCTGTGTGCTCTCAAAATTGTCTTGAGCTCGAATTAAGCGAATATATATTGTGGCCCCAATAATAAGACTAATTAAAATCAAGTATGTAATTAGTTTTCGCACGGAAATTCGCAGCTTAGGGGCCTTGCCCAATACCAGGTGAGTTAAATAGTTACCATTAAATATTAACAACCCCGCCCATAAAATGCTTGCCCGACCCATTGAGGACAATGCAACACCTACTACAATCAGCACCGTCCAGATCGAATACCAATTACGCCACCCTGCTAAAGCAGTATAACTGCCCGCCAAATACATGCCACAATAGGATAAGGACACAAGATAACCAACCCATGAAGGGAAATCAAATCCATAGAGCACTCTGGTATGATAAATCACCGTAGGTTGCATAACGATCGCCGAAATCCCCCCAAAACTGCGTGCCATATAGTAAAACTGCAGTAATAAGCCCGCGCTAGCAAACAAGTACGTCAGCAAAAGAATGCGCCTAACCTTGTTCGCCAATAAACGAGGCCCGGTATCACTAATAATACCTGATTTTTGTCTGCCTGAAACTATTCCCCCTAAGAAAGCGCCACAGATAAGCGCCAACAGGGGTAAAAATAACGCAAGTAGGGTCCCAGGGCTTAGAGGCCGATAGTTTATAATAGGCAAAGCCATCAATAAAAAAGCAAAACCAAATGGTAACGCGTAGGCCGATATTGGGGAGAAAATTTGAGCATAGAACGCTTTACTAAGTCCGATCCCAATGCCTATGAATATGACCCCTAGAGCAAGATAGATGATTGTCATTCAGTCTTCACCTGCTGTTTATTATCTCTTGAAGTACTGCCAATCTATCCCTAGCGGATGTAAGCTGGGGGTTGATTGCCAGAGCCTGTTTGTACAACTCAAACGCCTGGTTGATTTCGCCTCTTTGCTCATACACTTGTCCTAAATAATAATATGCCCAAGAATATTTAGGGGAAATCTCAATTGCTTGTACAAATTCACTCTCCGCTTCGACAAATCTGCCTTGCTTCATATAAGCAACTCCAAGCAATACCCTTGATAAGATGTGTTGTGGGTTGATGCGAATGGCACGCTGAGAAAGCAGGACGATCGTATCTAGGTTAGCTGCCATATCAATCCGGGACAGTGTCTCAGCTTTATAAAAATAGCAGTCAGCAGCTTCCTTATCCGTTGCGAAATCATTTAGAGTAGTTGCTCTGTCATACACAGCCAAAGCGGTTTTCAGGTCTGGAGGGCTATACAATTCCAAATTCACCCATCCTCGTCTGCAAAAAGGACTACTCTTGCCAATCGTTATAAACTTACTAGACCGAGAAGCACGCCGGTATGCAAGATCTGCCTTCTTCGCCATGTTATGACGCTCATAAAGAATCCCTAAACTGAACCAGGCATCCGCTAAATCAGGTTCTACAGTTGTCGCCTGTAGATACCACTTTTCAGCGACCTCGAACGGTCCATTTTCCAGTGCTTTGTTTCCTACATCGACAAATCGCTGTCCTGTAGTGCCGACCGTACGCCAAAAATCAATCGTGGCTTTTGGGTCGGCCGTTTCCATTATGCTGCTGACAGACGCAATAATAGGCAAATCAGTATTGCCGAACTCCCTCCATATCTCTGCCGCACTTTCCACATTTCCTTGGAGAGCCAAAACAATAACCATTCCACGCTTCGCAGACTGGTTTGTCGGATGAAAAAAGAGAGCTTGCTGGAATAAAGACTCAATCCGCCTCCACTGCTGTTGCTCGGATACTTCTGGAGATGCAAAAACCGTGTGGTTCAGAAAAATATTAGTGACATTAGTCCATGCACAGGCAATTAGCCAAGATGACGATTCGAACACAAGTATCGAAAAGAAGGCTACAATGACTAATATCCAACGAGCATGCTTGAATAAAATAGGAACCTGAAGAGTATCGAGCATTTTACTATGTTTGCACTTTTTGTCTAGCACCAGAGGTAGCGCTCGTCGCTGAACGCCGATTCCTCAGGAGGGAGAGCCGAAAACTGCAAAGATAGTGGACATTTCTGTTTAGCGCTGAAACGCGAGAAGAGAACGGAGGAATGTCATTGATCCCTCGGGTATCCAACCATCGTTCTTAAGCACAAATACAAAACAAAATACATATACTGGCAGGACCAGTGACAAAACGAGAAATGCTGACGCGTGCCTGACACCCAACCAACTGATCCCAAGGGCAATTCCACAAATAGACAGAAGTCGCAAACTGGTTCCTGATGAAATCATCTGTCGCTTGAACTTTTGCTGGACCACCATAACCATTAGCAAAAACCCGGCGAATTCTATCCCGGTGGAAACGATGCTGGCTCCGATATAGCCCCACTTAGGAATGCTCAACGCGTAACTAATCAAGCCGCCCACGCCAATAACACTCATAATTCTAGCAACGGTATTTTCGGAATGGAGTGCGTTTAATGTTGCCAGCAATAGACTGCTACCAAACACAAAAAAACTTGCCCACGCTAAAATCTGCAACGCTAAAACTGCAGGTGTATACTGTGATCCATACACCAGTTGAATTATCTCAGGCGCAAGAACGGTCAAACTCAAACTAATGGGAAATGCTATACCCATCAGAATAAGCAAGAGTCTGCGGACCAATTGGTAAACTCTCTCCGATGATTCTTTGCATAAAATAGGGTAAATCCCGTCCATCAATGTACGCGGGAGAAGGCTAACAAGCGTAGCGAGCTTGTAGGCCGATGAATACCAGGCAACCGGCTGAACACCTGAAAATATACCCAAAAGAACAGTGTCGGCACGCATATACATGCCATTAAACATATCGTAGAGAGCAAAGGGCGTAGACTGCTTAAGCAATTGACGAATATTGTATTTACTGTTGTGGGGTAGAGCTACTGATGACAGTTGCGGGGTTCGTCTTCGAATTAACACTGACGAGATTAAGACCTCGCTGAGATTCACTATCGCCAGAACGAGGCAGATCATCAGCAAATCCGGACGAATCAAAATCACAATTAGAATCAGCGATAATCTAGCAATATTGCTGATTGCACCGATATAGGTTTGCAAATGCATCCATTCGTGTGCACGAAATACTGCCCGGTTCAGAAGAGCAAAGGATTTCGCAATCTGAGAAACAGCCAATAACACAAATGCTGCACCTAAGAGCGTGTTTTTAAAATAGTCTAGCTTGAAGGCAATACCGATAATGATTAATAGTCCAAACAAACTGAGGAGGACTTTCGTTGCAATGGCGGTTCTCAGGTAACGAGCGGTGTCTTCAGGTTTCTGGGCAACTTGTCTCAGGGAGAAAGGTGTTAACCCAAAATCGTACAATGGCGTAAAAAAAGCAATAAATGCGAGCCAAAGTGAATACTGTCCAAAACCCGTTGGCCCCAACCGCCGTGCTAATACAGCGGTCACGATCATACTCAATCCCAGTTCAATTGCTGTAGCAGCAGATAGCCAGGTAAAATTTCGTAAAATTCGCCGAATCATTTGCACCACACATTATGGGATTGCAATAGCTACTTCGGCAAGAAATCCATCGCACCTCCGGACCCTTTGAGCATTCGTCTAACTGCGGCCGGGACCAGATGCCGAAATGTTGCCAAGTAGGATATGGGGTTTAGCCAAACACCAGGATCATAATGGTTTGCCGCCCTCATCATTTCCAATGCCATACGCGGCTCCCGCCGGTAAACCAACCACCAAAATGCCTTTGCAGCCATGCTCTTTGTAGAGAACGCTCGGATAGCTTTTTTTCGCAATGCACGCAAGTGGTCTTGCTCGGAAGAGAGACTGCCGAACACACTATTGAGCACCCGGTATGGTTCTGTCGCACCTTCGGGAGAAATTGTACCGCGTTTGGAGATTGCCTGGGGCAGCCTTCTCCAATCCAGGAGTGGTTCCGAGATATACCCCACATCATACTGCGCGCTGAGCTTGAGCCATAACTCATAGTCTCCAGCGTATGTCCACCCTTCATTTATACCACCAACAGAAAAATAGTGATTGCGACGGAAAATCACCGAAGGACTACAAATAAGATTTCCTCGAAGCACTAGATCTCTAAACACTTCGGTTCCCGGAATTATTCCCGTCGACTTATACGGATAAACTACTCGTTTCACTACTCCTTCCGAGTCAATAATACGATAAGCTGTATGAACAAAGCTGACATTTGGGTATTTCACCAAGAAATCAATCGCTTTTTCAAAATAATCGGGAGCGCAAGTATCATCCCCTTCTGCCCGCGCAACAAAATCAGCTTCACACCATGAGAGAGCTTCTTCATAACTTTGGTAAACGCCGATATTTTGATCGTGAAGTATTAATTTTTTTAATTGTGGCACATTTCTCAACTCCCGCTGAAGCACTTCTGCGCTATGATCAGTTGAAAAATCATCCAAAACTATCCATTCAAAATCCTTGAAAGTTTGAGTACATATTGAACGAATGCGCTCCTGAAGGAAAGGAGCTTGGTTGTAAACCAGTGTTATAACGCTTAGCGTCGGTTTTCTCATTAACAATCCCTGTACTCTCGTGCTGTCGAATAAACCAGACTCAGGCCCAACTTGTCGCACATCATGAGCAGCTCGTTGGCCAGGCCGATGTTCACCATGCGGAAGGTGTTCTCGAAGAGCTTGACCATCTCCGCCGCATCCGGAGAAGACACCGGAACCAAGGTCTCGATGGCCTGGCCGTAGAAGGCCATGGCCACCTCCAGGCACGCGGGCGTCACCCCGCCGATGACCTTGGGTGTGTTCTGGGTGGTCCAGTCCGTGCGCCCCGGGTCCACCCGCTCCGGCGAGAAGGCGAGATAGAACGCCTCGCCGACGAACGATGGTCGTTGGTCGTTCGTCCATGGGTGTTCGTCGTTGGCCGGCCGTCGCGGGCCATCGCCTCCATACCGGCGCGCATACCCGGCCTCCAACTGAGGAAGCACGACTTCCCGGGTCGTCCCCGGATAAGTGGTGGACTCCAGCACGACGACCATGCCCGGGTGCAGGTGCTCGGCAATGGCCTTGCTGGCGGCCACGATGTAGGAGATATCCGGGTCGCCGGTCTTGCTCAGAGGCGTGGGTACGCAGATGGAGACCGCGTCGCATTCGGCCAGGACGGAGAAGTCGGTGGTGGCGGAAAGACGACCATGGACGATAGACGATAGACGATGGCCGGAGACCGACGAACGACCATCGTCGGACGCCGAAGGCTGCTTGTGGGTCCATAGCCGTCCATCGGAGGCTGTCTGCTGCCGGGCGACCGTCGCCTCTAGCACCCGGGCCAATCTCTCCGAGGGCACATCTTCCACATAGGACTCGCCCCGGTTGATGGCGTCTACTTTGCGGGGGTCCACGTCGATGCCGATGACGCGGTAGCCGGCCTCCGCGAAGACCACGGCCAAAGGCAGGCCCACGTAGCCCAGGCCGATCACGGCCACGGTGGCGGTACGATTCTGAAATTTGGCTATAGTCTCCTGGGGTATCACGGATGTTCCTCCTTGACCGAGAGGGACGAGAATACCCCAGGGACACAACAGCGTAGATTTCGGAAAACCATACGTTTGTCGGTATATACCTATGACTCCCCTGCAAGAAGGGCATTTTTGAACGCAAAGGCGCAGAGGGCGCAAAGGCGCAGAGAAACACAAGAGAGAATTGCTCTAATCAGCGTTCATCTACGTGGGTCAGCGTCCTCATTTGACCTTTGTGGAGCAGAGCCAATCATGGATCGGATTCAGAAGCAAGTTGAAGCGTAAAGGTTGTCTGCCGGCGTCAATCATATCGCCCGCCGATAATTCCGACAAATTGCTCTTCCCTTTGATAGACACCTAGAATCCATTTGCCGCGTATTCATCCGAGGTCCTCCCCCCAGTCATCACAGCGTCCATCAGCGTGACTCAGCGCCCCACTTATCCCCTTTGCAGCGGTCACGTATTGCAGCGGTCACATATGGAAATGCGACCTACGTTTCCTCCCGATTATGGCAATCAGTATCCTATCAGCGTTCATCTGCGTGAGTCAGCGTCCTCATTTAACTCTCCACGGGAGAAACAACACCGTGGCCAAGGGGGATACGTCCGCCAGGCGTGGCCAGTTACGTTGTATTGTGGGACTCCCCTGCAAGAAGGGCATTTTTAACGCAAAGGCGCAGGGGCACAAAGAAACGCAGGGGAGAATCACCCGAATCAGCGTTCATCTGCGTGGGTCTACGTCCTGGTAACAATCGACAATTATCGTCGGTGGGGACGATGTGCTTGATAGTGATGGCATCCTTTTCTACGACGATGTGATCAATTAACAACCGAAT
>NZ_VIGC02000044.1 GCF_006569185.2 Litorilinea aerophila
TCCTCCAGAGGACAACATTCCACCGTGGGACATCCATTCGCCCGATGACGGGGCATGGAAAAAATCTGTGGCTCTACTGCACAAAGGTCAAATGAGGACGCTGACCCACGCAGATGAACGCTGATTCGAGAGATTCTCTCCTGCGCTTCTTTGCGCCTTTGCGCCCTTGCGTTCAAAAAAACGCCCTTTTTGCAGTGGAGCCATCGAGGAGCCATAGATCAGACCAATGATAAGGAGGAACCAACCATGGCCAAGGCACGCTTTGAGCACATGAAGGGGGTGTTCGGCCTTCTGCCCACCCCGTACGATGAAAATCTGGAGATCCACACGCCGGATCTGCGGGCCGCTGCCGACTTCTGCTGCCGCAGCGGGCAACACGGCATCGTCTGGCCGGTGATGGTGGGCGAGTTCTACCTGCTGGGCGAGGAGGAGCGGATCCGCAACCTGGATGCCATCCTGGAAGAGGTCAACGGGCGGCTGCCGGTTATCTTTGGCTGTTCGGGCGTCTCCATCCCCCAGGTGGTGTTGTTTGCCCGGGCTGCCCAGAAGGCCGGGGCGGACGCGGTCATCGCCATGGCCCCGGCGCGGACCAACGCGGCCATGGCCATGGACATGTACCGCCGTATCGCCCAGGTCTTCGACGGCCCCATTGTGGTGCAGAATCACCACGAGTACGCCCCCTTGACCGGTGAGCAGATTGCATCCCTGGTGGAGGAGATCCCCCAGATCCAGTACATCAAGGAAGAGCGCATGCCCGGCCCCAAGCACATTGCCGAGGTGGCCCGCCTGGTGGGGGATCGGGTGAAGACCATCTTCGGCGGCGCCGCGGGCAAGTTTCTGCCCGACGAATATCGCAGGGGCGCCAACGGCTGCATGCCTGCCTGTGAAATCGCGGACCTGCTGGCCAAGGTGATGGAGCTGTTGTGGGCCGGCAAGGAAGAGGAGGCCCGGGAGCTCCACCGGCGGCTCCTGCCCCTGATCATTCTGGAAAACCACCCTTTCATGCGCTACATCCTGAAGCGGCGGGGCGTCTTCACCTCCACCGTGGAGCGGGTGCCTGCCGGTCCCCGTGCCCTGGACGCCGACGACAGGCGGGAGATCTCCATCCTGTTGAAGGCCATCGAACAGGACATAGACGCCTATCCCTTTGGCCCCGAGTAGGGGCGGGTACCCTACCCGTCCGGTGAAGGGTCGATTTGAACCATGCCCTCGTACCTGTTGCGGCTTGCGTGCGCCGATTTGTTGTGTAATCCTTGAAAGTGTGCCTATAATAGCCAGTCGCACAGGCGTTGAGGCATGATTGCCGGCCGTCAGGGCCGGTACAGTTCGAGGACAATATCGTTTCATGACCAAACTAGTCATCGTAGAATCCCCGACCAAAGCCCGCACCATCCGCAACTTCCTCCCCCAGGAATACCGGGTGGAGGCGAGTATGGGCCACATCCGGGATCTGCCCGCCTCGGCCAGCGAAATTCCGCCGGCCTACAAAGGCGAGCCCTGGTCCCGGTTGGGGGTAGACGTGGAGCACGACTTCAAGCCCCTGTACGTGGTCCCCAGCGAGAAGAAAAAGGTGGTCACCCAGCTACGCAAGCTCCTGAAGGAGGCGGATGAGCTGATCCTGGCCACCGACGAAGACCGGGAGGGCGAGAGCATCGGCTGGCATCTGACCCAGGTGCTCAAGCCCAAGGTGCCCGTCCACCGCATGGTCTTTCATGAAATCACCCGGGAAGCCATTCTGCAGGCCTTGCAGCAGACCCGGGACATCGACCTGAACCTGGTTCGCGCCCAGGAAGCCCGGCGCATCCTGGATCGGCTGGTGGGCTACACGGTCTCCCCTCTCCTGTGGAAGAAGATTGCCCCCCGGCTTTCGGCCGGCCGCGTCCAGAGCGTGGCCGTGCGCCTGTTGGTCCAGCGGGAGCGGGAACGCCGGGCCTTCCGGGCCGGCACCTACTGGGATCTGAAGGCTTTGCTCAACAAGCGGCCTGACAGCCCGGCCCATCGGTTTGAAGCCCAGCTGGTTTCGGTGGGCGGAGTCCGGGTGGCCAGTGGCCGCGACTTCGATGAAGCCACCGGCCAGATCGCCGAAGGCAAGGAGGTCCTCCTGCTGGATCAGGCCGCCGCGGAGGCTCTGCGGGAACGGCTGCTCCAGGGCGTGTGGCGGGTCACCGGGGTGGAAAGCCGGGAAGTTGAGCGCTCTCCTGCGCCCCCGTTTACCACCAGCACCCTGCAGCAGGAGGCCAACCGCAAGCTGGGCCTGAGCGCCAAAGAGACCATGCGCATCGCCCAGTCCCTTTACGAGAACGGCTACATCACCTACATGCGGACCGATTCTGTCCACCTAAGCGACCAGGCCATCCAGGCGGCCCGGCGCCGGGTTTCGGAACTCTACGGGCAGGAATATCTGACCCGCCAGCCCCGGCGCTATCGAACCCAATCCAAGAGCGCCCAGGAAGCCCACGAGGCCATCCGCCCGGCCGGCGACCAGATGCTGCCCGCCGATCAGCTCCCCATTTCGGGGATGGAACGGCGCCTCTACGAGCTCATCTGGATGCGGACCGTGGCCACCCAGATGGCCAACGCCCGGCTGCGCTTTACCACGGTCACCGTGGAGGTGGACGACGCCGTCTTTCGGGCCAGCGGCCGCCAGGTGCTCTTTCCGGGCTTTTTCCGGGCCTACGTGGAAGGGTCGGACGACCCCGAGGCCGCGCTGGAGAATCAGGAGGCACCCCTGCCCGAGCTGGCAGTGGGCGAAGAGGTGGATTGTCGGGAGTTGGAGGCTGTGGGCCACGAGACCAAGCCGCCGGCCCGCTACACCGAGGCCACCCTGGTCAAGGCATTGGAGGCCGAAGGCATCGGGCGCCCCAGCACCTACGCCACCATCATCGACACCATCCTGCAGCGGGGGTATGCCTTCAAGCAGCGCAAGGAGCTGGTGCCCACTTTCACCGCCTTTGCGGTGACCGCGCTGCTGGAGGAGCATTTCTTTGACCTAGTGGACCTGAACTTCACCGCCAACATGGAGCAGACCCTGGACGACATTGCCGCGGGGGAAAAGGATTGGCTGGAATACCTGCGCCAGTTCTACCTGGGCGAGAATGGGCTGGAGAATCAGGTCAAGACCAAAGAGGCCAACATCGATCCCCGCACGGCCAGCGCCGTCAACCTGGACGACCTCCACGCCGAGGTGCGCATCGGCCAGTTCGGACCCTACGTGGCCAGGGAGACCAACGGCGACCGGGTGACGGCGGGCCTGCCGCCCGACCTGCCGCCTGCGGATCTCTCCGACGAGCTGGTGGAGCAGCTCCTCACCCAGAAGAGCGATGGGCCCCACCAGCTGGGTACGGACCCGGAGAGCGGCCTGCCCGTCTATCTGAAGGCAGGTCCCTACGGACCCTATGTTCAGCTGGGGGATGATGACAACGGCAAGGGGAAACCCAAGCGGGTCGGCCTGCTCAAGGGCATGGAGCCAGAGCAGGTGGACCTGGAGCTGGCCCTGAAGCTGTTGAGCCTCCCCCGGACCCTGGGCAATCATCCCGAGACCGGCAAGCCGGTTCAGGCCGGGGTCGGCCGCTTCGGACCGTATGTGGTGCACGACGGCAAGTTTGCCAGCATCAAACCGCCGGACCACGTGTTGACCATCGAGTTGCCCCGGGCGCTAGAGCTCCTTGCCCAGGCATCCACCCGCCGGGGACGGGGCAGCCAGCAGGTGATCAAAGAGCTGGGGGAGCACCCCGACGGTGGCGTGGTGCAGGTGCTGGAGGGGCGCTATGGTCCCTACGTCAAACACAAGCGCACCAACGCCACCATTCCCAAGGATGTGGATCCGGCAGAGGTAACCCTGGAACAGGCGCTGGAATGGCTGGCCGCCAAAAAGGCCAGCAAGAAGAAGACGACGAGAAGTCGCCGGAAGTCGTAGCCAACGGTCGACAGAATCGATCTAGAGACGATCCAGGGCCTGCTCCAGGTCATCCAGCAGGTCCTGGGTGTCTTCGATGCCCAGGCAGAGGCGCACCAGTTCGTCCCGGATTCCCAGGGCCTGGCATTCTTCGGGCGACAGATCGTTGTAGCCCAGGACAGCGATGGGGCTGACCAGACTTTCCACGCCGCCCAGGCTGGGGCCCACCGTGGGAATCTTGAGCCCATCGATGAAGCGGTGGGCCATGGCGCCATCCCCATCAATTTCAAAGGTCACCACGCCGCCGAATCCCCGCATGGTGGATCGGGCGATCTCATGATCCGGATGATCGTCCAGGCCAGGGTACCAGACCTTGCGTACCTTGGGGTGCCCGGCCAGGAAGCGGGCCACCGCCAGGCCGTTGGCGTTCTGGCGCTCCACCCGCAGGGCCAGGGTCTTCAGCCCCCGCAGGATCAGGTAGGCCGCGTGGGGGTCGACGATACAGCCCAGCATGTTGTGGGCCTGACGCAGGGGCGTCATCAGGTCGTGGCTGCCGATGACCGCACCGGCCATGACATCGTTGTGGCCGGCCAGGTATTTGGTCACGCTATGAACGACCAGGTCGATGCCGTAGTCCAGGGCCCGCAGGTTCATGGGCGTGGCGAAGGTGGTATCCACCACCGTCTTGACCTGGTGGCGGTGGCCGATCTCGGCCAGGCGGGCCAGGTCGGCGCAGCGCATGAAGGGGTTGGTGGGGGATTCGGTGAAGATGACCCGGGTGTTGGGGCGGATGGCGGCCTCAATGGCCTGACAGTCGCCGCAGGGCACCACCGTGGTCTCGATGCCGTAGCGGGCCAGAAACTTCTGGCAGTAGGCCAGGGTGGTGTGGTAGCAGTCATCGGTCATGATCAGGTGGTCGCCGCTGTTCATCAGCAGGAGCAGGGTGCTGGTGACCGCCGCCATCCCGCTGCTGACCAGCATGGCTTCCTGCCCCCCCTCCAGCTCGGCCAGCTTGGCCTCCACGGCCCGCACGGTGGGATTGCCGTAGCGGCCATACTCCTCCCGCAACGGCTCATCCCAGAACATCCGCTCTTCCATATACTCCACCAGGGCCTGGCTGTCCCGGAAGGTGTAGACTGCCGTCTGGACGATGGGGACGGTGAGGCTGTCGTGGGCGCGGTAACGGCGCTCCCCGGCGTGGACGGCCTGGGTGGAGTTGGGGTATCGGGTTTCCGGACGGCCCGACGTCATGCCGTTCTGGCTGGCGGCTGGCAGCTCTGTATCGGTTGAACGCAGATCAGCGGACATGGGATCCTCCCTCGAGCATCTTAATTTGAACCCCTCAAATCTGGCCCAGCATAACACCGACGCCGGACATCTGTAAAATGATCGGGCTCGAAAGTGGGTTGGGCCAGCCGGGGGTGAATGCGCGCAAACAGCAGGTCAAAACCTATCGAAGCAGCCCCTTATATGGTATTATATGGTATAACTTTGCATTGCCTTTGAGCAAGCTGGATGCTGTAATTCCTGACGGCCGAGTGGCCAGACGCTTGCTTTGTCACAAAACGGGAATGTCGCAGAACGAGAGCGGTCGACAGGCCGCTCTCGGGCAACCTGTGCTCCCACATGAACGACCCAACGTCCCTTGCCGTCGGGCAGAGGAACGATTTTATTTTGGGCGACCTTCGCCCGGTTTGTCTACAGAGAATTGGAACGCAAGAGGAGAAACCATGTCCACTTCTGTTGAAGCAGATGTACTTTCCTCCCAGGCTGCCAGCGCCATCGAACCCAGCCACCTGCCCAACGAGACCCTCACCCAGATGTACCGCACCATGTTCTTGATCCGGCGGGTGGAGGAGTCCCTGTTGGAACTGGCCGAGTCGGGTAAGATCGGCGGCGCCATGCACACAGCCATCGGCCATGAAGGTAACGCGGTGGGCGCGGCTGCGGCCCTGCGGCGAGAAGACTACCTCACCTGCACCTACCGGGGCCACCACCACGCCCTGGCCCGGGGCATGGATCCGAAACAGGCCATCGCCGAGGTGTTGGGGCGCCGGGACGGCTTTGCCAAGGGGAAGGGCGGCTCCATGCACTTCATCCAGCCGGAGCTGGGCCTGATGGGCGCCAATGGCATCGTGGCAGCCCAGGTCCCCCATGCAGCCGGCATGGCCCTGGCGGCCAAGATCCGGGGCGAGGACCGCATCGCCATCACCTTCTTCGGCGACGGCGCCATGTACCAGGGGGTCATGCACGAGACCTTCAACATGGCCCAGAAGTGGCGCCTGCCCATCATCTTCTACTGCGAGAACAACCGCTATTCGGAGATGACGCCCATTTCCCGCACATCTTCGGTGCGGGAGCTCTACAAATTTCCCCAGGCCTACGGCATGGAGAGCCTGCAGATCGACGGCAACGATGTGGAAATCGTCCACGCCGCGGTGAGCCAGGCCGCGGCCCGGGCCCGGGCCGGCGAAGGCCCCACTTTCATCGAGGGCCTCACCTACCGGCTGGCCGGCCATATGGCCGGTGACCTGGAAACCTACCGCACACCGGAGGAGATCGACGCCCAGCGGGCCCATGAACCCCTGGTGGTCCTCCAAAACCGGCTGCTGGAACGGGGAGTGGACGAAAAGGTCCTGGCCGATATCCGGGCCGAGGTCGAGGAAGAGGTGGCCGCCGCGGTGGAGTTCGCCCAGAACAGCCCGTGGCCCGATCCGGCCGAGGCGTATACCGACGTCTTTGCCCTTTAACCGAGGCTGGCGTCAACCCACCCCGGTTGACCCGCCTGTCGCGCCGATTCACTGTCGCGCCGATTCAGCAGAGAGAGAAGCATCATGCGAAAGACGACGTACATCCAAGCGATTAACGAAGCCCTGCGGGAAGAGATGCGCCGGGACGAGAGCGTGTTCCTCATCGGCGAGGACGTGGGCCATTACGGTGGTCTCTTCCGGGTGACCCGCAACTTGCTGGACGAGTTCGGGGAAACCCGAGTCATCGACACCCCCATCAGCGAACAGGGCTTCATGGGCATGGCCATCGGCGCCGCCATGGTGGGCATGCGCCCCATCGTGGAGCTCATGTACATGGACTTCATCCTGGTCTGCGCCGATCAGGTGCTGAACCAGGGCGCCAAGATGCACTACATGTCCGGCGGCCTGGTCAAGGTGCCCATGGTCATCCGGGGCCAGCAGGGCGGGGGCAAGCGCTACGGCTCCCAGCACAGCCAGTGCATCGACAGCCTGGTGGCCCATTTCCCCGGCATCAAGGTGGTGGCCCCGGCCACACCCTACGACGCCAAGGGGCTGTTGATCTCCGCCATCCGGGATAACAACCCGGTGCTCTATCTGGAGCACAAAATGCTCTACTTCACCCGGGGCGAACTGCCCGACGTGGGGGAGGAAGTGATCGTGCCCATCGGCAAGGCGGACGTCAAGCGAGAAGGCAGCGATCTCACCCTGGTCACCTTTGGCTACTGCCTGCTCCAGGCCCTGGAAGCGGCCGAGGAGCTGGCCGAGGAGCACGGCATCGACATCGAAGTGGTGGACCTGCGTACCATCGTCCCCCTGGACATGGAGACCGTCCTGGCTTCGGTGGCCAAAACGGGGCGCCTCCTGGCTGTCCACGAGTCCCAGGCCAACTGTGGCATCGGCGGCGAAATTGTGGCCCGGGTCTATGAAGAAGCCCCGCACCTGCTCCAGGCCCCGGCCCGCCGGCTGGGCATGGCTCCTGTCTCCATTCCCGTCTCTCAAACCCTGGAAGAGGAGATCCTGCCCTGGAAGCGCAACATCAAAGCGGCTGTCCTGGAGATGTGGCGCCAGCCGGTGGCGGCCTGACGTGCCGCCCCATCCCGGCGGTCCCTCTAGTACTCCTGTCACGCACCCTTGCGTGATCTACGTCTGCCGGGGTTTACTGGTAAATCCCGGCAGAAATTCGCCGATGGTTTCCACCAGAGGGAGTGCGCCCAGAGGGCACCCGGAATTTCTGCCGTGGTATTTACGCCAGACTGCACGAGTGAGGCAACCTGTACATCATAGCGAGGAAACTTCATGGCGATAGAAGTCAAGCTCCCCGACATGGGAGAAGGTACGGAAGAGGTCACCATCAGCCGTTGGCTGGTCCAGGAGGGAGATGAGGTCCAGGAAGGGGACATCCTGCTGGAAGTGGCCACGGATAAGGTGGACACCGAGGTGCCGGCACCGGCCAGCGGCAAGGTGTTGAAGCTGAACTATGCCGAAGGGGAACTGGTGCCGGTGGACGCGGTGCTGGCCGTCCTCGGCGAGGAAGGGGAAGAGGTCTCCGCTGCGCCTGCTGCCCCCGCGGCCGAGGAGGCTGAAGAGGCCGAAGAAGCGCCTGCCGAGCCCGAGGCTGCGGCGCCCACCGCTGCCAGAAACGGGCAGAGCGTCAAGGCCTCGCCTGTGGCCAAGCGGGTGGCGGCCGAAAAGGGCATCGCCCTGGACACGGTGCCGGGTACCGGCCCGGGTGGTCGCATCACCAAGGAAGATGTGCTGGCCTCGGCCGATGGCAGCCGGCGCCAGGTGCCGGCCGGGGGCGAGCCCTTGCCTGGTGAACTGGCCGACGTGGCCTCCCTGCCGGTACGGCGGCTGGCCGCTGAATACAACATCGATCTGGAGGAAATAGCCGGCGGCCGTCCCCTGAGCAGCCTGACCAAGTATGACGTCCTCAGCGCTGTGGCCAGCCGGGAAGCGGGCCACCCGGTGACCGTGGAGCCTGCCTATCCGTTGACCCCGCCGGCCCGGCCCAGCGCGGCGCCGTCCACGGCCCCTGCCGCGCCGGCCCCCGCCAAGGCTGCCCCTGCTGCGGCCCCTGCGGCCGAAAAGGCAGCGCCGGCCCAGCTCGGCCCGGGCGAGGAACTGGTCAAGCACAGCCGCATGCGCCTGGCCATCGCCCGCAACACCAGCGCCAGCCTCTTCACCGCCCCCCACGTCACCACCATGTGGGACGTGGACATGTCCGCCGTGCTGGCCCACCGCAAGGCCCACAAGGACGAGTTTGCCCGGGCTGGGGTCAACCTGACCATCACCGCCTACCTGATCGAGGCCATCGTGGCCGGCCTCAAGGCGGTGCCCGCGGCCAACGCCACCTGGACCGACGAGGGCGTGATCATCAAGCGCTACTACAACATCGGCATGGCCGTGGCCCTGCCGCCGGACGAATACGGCATGGGCGGCCTGATCGTGCCGGTCATCAAGAACGCCGGCGAGCTCAACCTCATGGGCATCGCCCGCCGGGTCAACGAACTGGCCGAAAAGGCCCGCAAGGGGCAGCTCAGCCAGGAAGACCTGCAGGGCGGCACCTTCACCCTCAGCAACTACGGCACCTCTGGCAGCCGCTTCCAGACGCCCGTGATCGTCCAGCCCCAGGTGGGCATCCTGGGCGTGGGTGCCATCGAAAAGCGGCCCGTGGTGGTCAGCCAGGGGCATCCGCTGGAAGCCAATACCGGCGACTACCTGGCCTTCCTGCCCATGACCACCCTGGGCTTCAGCTACGACCACCGGGTGTTGGACGGCGCCACGGCGGACGCCTTCTGCGCGGCGGTCAAGAAGGCGCTGGAAAGTTACGGCCAATAACCGTCGGGGCGGGTCCCAGGACCCGCCCCTTTTGCATTTCCCACGACCCGCCCCTTACGCGTCCCGGTGCAGCAGCGTCTCCGCCAGCTGCCAGAGTACGGACCCTTGCACACTTCGCCCCAGCCCTTCTTCCAGGGCCTGGCGGGCCTGCCCGTGGTGATGGGCCACCTGTTCGACCGCGTAGGCCCGGCTGCCGGCCTGGGCCAGCAGTTCCATGGCGATAGGCACCTGTTCTTCTGTGGGCGCATCTGCAAAGAGGGCCTGTAATTGGGCACCCACGGCCGGGCTGTTCAGCCCATGGAGCAAGGGCAGGCTCTTCTTCCGCCGCAGGATGTCGTTGCCGGCCGCCTTGCCGGTCACCGCGGGATCCCCCCAAATGCCCAGGATGTCGTCCTGGATCTGAAAAGCCAGGCCCAACGCCTGGCCGAAGCGGCCCAGCGCCTCCTGCTGCGCCGGTGATGCCCCTCCCAGCAGCGCCCCAATCTGCACGCTGGCCCGGATCAGCGCGGCCGTCTTCCCCTGGATCATGCGCAGGTAGTCTGCCACCGTCACCTGCTCCCGCTGTTCGAAATCGATGTCCAGGTGCTGCCCCTCGGTGAGGGCCAGGCAGGTCTGGGTGAACAGATCCAGCGCCGCCAGCACCTGTCCGGCCGGGACACCCCGGCGGGAGAGGCGTTGTACGCCGGCAAAGGCCAGGGCGAACATGGCATCGCCTACATTGATGGCCTGGGGAATCCCCCACAGCTTCCAGACCGTGGGCCGGTGACGGCGGGTTTCGTCGCCATCTTCCACGTCGTCGTGGATCAGCGAGAAGTTGTGGAGAATTTCAATGCCCGCTGCAGCCGGCAACGCCTGAGATGGGTCCCCGCCCACTTCGGCACAGGCCAGCAGGCAGAGGATGGGCCGGAGCCGTTTGCCGGCCGGCGCGGCATAAGGCTGGAAGTGCTCATCCACCCAGCCCATGTGGTAGTGCATCATCCCGTAATGGCCGGCCACCGCCTCCTCCGGGCTGTGGAGGATGGCCCGGAGTTCCTCTTCCAATTGCGGCAGCCAATAGCCCACGAAGCGACCCAGATCCTCCTGCTTCACAGTTTCTCTCCTTCTGGCTGTTGCACCAGCACCCCGGGCTGGCGCAGGGCGGCAATGTTGGCAGCACCGCTGCAGAACATGGCGATGCGCATTTCGGTTTCCAGGATCTCCATCTCCTCGATCACCGCTTCCACCGATTCCACGGCCCGCTTCAAGAAGGGCGAGGCCAGGCCCACCAGGTCGGCGCCCAGGGCCACACATTTGGCGATGTCCTGGCCCGAGCGGATGCCGCCACTGGCAAACAGGGCCACATCCTCCCGGCCCATCTCCGCGCGCACTTGCCGCACGGCCAGGAGGCTATCCGCGGTGGGAATGCCCCAGTCGGCGAAGGAGGCGGCCAACCGCCGCAGCCGCTCGGTGGGCGCGCGGTGCATCTCCACCTGGCTCCAGGAAGTGCCCCCGGCGCCGGCCACGTCGATGGCGCGAATGCCGGCATCGATCAGGCGCCGCGCCGTCTGGGCGCTGATGCCCCAACCCACTTCCTTGGCCACGACCGGCACCGGCAGGGCGCGGCAGACGGCTTCGATCTGGCGCAGGAGGCCCCGCCACCGGGTGTCCCCCTCGGCCTGGAGCACTTCCTGCAAGGGGTTCAGGTGGAGGATCAGGGCGTCTGCCTCCACCATCTCTACGGCCCGGCGGCAGTGCTCCACCGTGTAGCCATAGTTGAGCTGAATGGCTCCCAGGTTGGCAAAGAGGAAGAGGCCTGGCGCCACATCCCGGACCCGGAAGGTTTCGGCGGTGTTGGCCTGTTCCAGGCCGGCCCGCTGGCTGCCCAGGCCCATGGCCAGCCCCCGGGCCTGGGCTGCCTGGGCCAACACCCGGTTGATGCGACCGGCTTCTGGCGTGCCCCCTGTCATGGAGCTGACCAGAATGGGGGCGGAGAGCCGCCTGCCGAAGACTTCCACGTGCAGATCCACTTCGTCCAGGTCCAGTTCTGGCAAGGCCTGGTGTACAAAGCGAAACCGTTCCAGCCCCGTGGTCAACTGTGGGAATTGGACATCTTCCTCCAGGTTAATGCGGATGTGATCCGCCTTGCGGGTTTCAATGCTCAAGATGTCCCCCTTGGATATTGCGCTTGGTTGGCCATCTTTCCCCCAATTTTCTTTCAATTCAGCGTACTGTTTTGCCCAATTTTGCGTCAAACCTGTCAACAGGATGGCGCTCAGTTCGGGTTGAGTATCGGGAAAGGAGTCAATTTCGGCATGAATTTTAGGATTTTGGCGTAACTATTCGTTGGCTTCTACGTCATGGTAAGCGAATCAGGGCAGCCGACGGCCCTTGTGGAGCCCCAGATCGGGGCGGGTTAGACCCACCGCCGGCGGTCAAATTGTAACCGAAGTCCAGCATTTCAGACAGTTTCAAGGTTTTTCCTTCGTTATCAACAGAGGCATTTCAAAACAGAGGCTTTTCAAGCATTTCAAGGGCATAGGAAAGGAGAACTCTATGTTTCCGAACGACGTTGGCAGAGGCCGTCCCTCCCCTGGGGTTTGGCTCTTTGCGACCCTCTCCATGGCAGTCGCCCTCCTGGCCGTGTTGATCTACGCCACGACGACCACCGCGTTGGCCCAGGGCGGCGTCATCGGCGGTACCGCCAGTGGCGATTTCTGCATCGAGGGCCTGGTCATCAACCATGAGGAAGAGCCCCTGGCTGGCTGGGTTATCACCCTGACCAATGGCTCGGTCCTGACCACCACCTCCGCACCCAAGCCGGACGAGGGCGACGACGACGCCCTGGGCGAAGGCGAGTTTGAGTTCCTGGACCTGGCGCCGGGTACCTATACCGCCACCATCCAGCTCCAGCCCGGGTGGGAGCCGGTCACCCCGGACACCTTCCAGATTCGCATCCGCGAGGGGCGGGATGGCTGCGTGCGCATTCGCTTCAAGGTGCGCCAGATTGTGGAGGTGACGGTCTACAAGATCGATGCCAACCACAACCCGCTGCCCAACTGGAACATCGAGGCCCGACCTGGCCCCGGCAACTTCTTCGCCGAGCCTGTGGATGGGGACACGGACAGCGACGGCAAGGTGGTCTTCCACCTGACGCCGGGCGAGTGGATCTTCCAGGAGCGCCCGCCGCAGCCGGAAGATGACATGAACAAGGTCCAGTTCATGCCCGTGGTGCCGCCCACCGGCCGCCAGACCCTGGACGTCCAGCCCCTGGGTGAGGAAGATCCGCCCTACATCATCGTCTTCAAGAACGAAATCGTGAACGACGGCTGTGTGGTGATCCGCAAGTTCGGTCTGATCGACGTGGGCGAAGAAGGCCAACTCCCCGGCTTTGCCACCCAGACCAACACCTATGAGAACGGCTCCGATCCTCGTTACGGCTTTGGCGCCGGCGGTTGGGGCTTCAAGCTCCTGCGCAAGGATGGCACCGTGGCCCGCAAGGGCGTGACCGATGCAGAAGGCTGGCTGCGCTTCGAGAACCTCCCCTACGGCCCCTACACCGTGGTGGAAGAGGAGCGGCCGGGCTGGACCAACTTCACCGTGACCCAGCAGGACATCAACGTCACCAGTGGTGAGTGCATCTACGTGCCCTTCGAGAACGAGCAGGACGACAGCGGCTTCTGCATCGAAGGCCGCAAGGTGGACGCCAACGGCGGCTACGGTATCCCCGGCTGGAAGATCACGGCCACCCCGCTGACCCCTGGCGGCTACGAGCCGGATGCTGTCTACACCGACGGCCTGGGTGAGTTCAAGATCTCCTTCCCGCGGAACGACTACCGGGTGCCAGGCGCCACCTACGAAGTCTGTGAGGAAGATCAGGATGGCTGGCTGCCCCACACGCCCAAATGCCAGCGGGTGACCCTGCCCGAGTGGCCCGGCGCCTGTGTCCAGCTCGAGGACTTCGTCAACCAGCAGGTGGGCCACTCCGAGAGCCAGAAGTACGACAAGGGCAAGATGGATTGGGACATGGGCAAAGGCTGCAGCAGCGTCTACGTGGCCAAGAAGGGTGATGGTCTCTTCGCCATCGGCGCCAAGTTCGGTGTCCCCGCCCAGGCCATGATCGATGCGAATCCCTGGATTCGCCAGCAGCCCAACTACTGGCTCTACGCCGGTCAGAAGGTCTGCATTCCGTAACCATCTGCACGAACTTGCCTCCTGGCCGGCATGGAGGACTCCATAGCCGCCCTGCCGGCCGGAACGATCCCACCCTCCATATCTCTCCATGCGCCAGGGGCGACATCCAAAACGGGTGTCGCCCCTGGCCCCTTCTGTTTCCGCTTTGGCGCGGATGTGGGTTAGAATCAACCCATGCACATCGGCGTTTTGACCCACAACTATCCCCGTTTTCCGGGGGATTTTAGCGGAACCTTTGTGGAAGCCCTCTGCCAGGAACTGGCCGCCCAGCAACAGCAGGTCACCGTGTGGGCACCCTATGACCAGGCCTACCGGCGGCCCCTGGATGGCCCGGTCTCCCTCCGCCTGTACCGGTACGCCTGGCCGGAGCGACTCCATCGCCTGGGCTACATGCGTACCATGCAGTCGGACCTGGCCCTGCGCCTGGAGGCCTACCTCCTCAGTCCGGCCCTCTTCGCCGCCGGCATCGCCACCGTCCTCCGGGAGGCCCGTCGGCTACGGCCCCATGTGCTGCACGCCCACTGGATCCTGCCCAACGGTTTCATCGGGGCCGTGGTCAGCCGTCGGCTCGGGATTCCCCTGGTGGTCTCGGTGCCCGGCTCCGACGCGCTGGTGGCCGGGCAGAATCCCCTCTTCCGCTCCATGGCCCGCTTCACCTTCCGCCAGGCTCGCCTCCTGACCGCCAACAGCGAATCCCTGCGGGACAGTGTGGTGGCCCTGGGGGCCGACCCAGGCCGCTTTGACCTGATCATCTACGGCACCGACCCCCAGGCCCTCCAGCCCGACACCACCGGCGTGGCCCAATTGCGCCAGCGCCTGGGCATCGACGAAGGGAGCCAGGTCCTGCTCTGCGTCGGGCGGATGGTGCCCAAAAAAGGCTTCGACTACCTCCTGCGGGCCCTGGCCGAACCGCCTCTGCAGGAAGCGGACGTAGTGGCCGTCATGGTGGGCGACGGCGACGACCGGCCGGCCTGGCAGCGGCTGGCCGTGGAGCTGGGCGTGGAGGGCAGGGTGCGCTGGGTAGGCCCGGTGCCCAAGGACGAGATCGGCGTCTACTACAACCTGGCGGACGTGTTGGTCATGCCCTCGGTGAGTCGGCCCGCCGACGGGCTCAACGTCTGCGTCCTGGACGCCATGAGCTGCGGCAAGCCGGTGGTGGGCTCCAATGTGGCGGGCAATCCTCTGGCTGTGGTGGATGGCCAGACGGGCTACATCGTACCCGAGCAGGACGCCGCTGCCCTGGCCCAGGCCCTGGCCCGTCTGGTGGCGGACGAGGAACTGCGCCGGCGCATGGGCGCGGCCGCCCGGGCTCGTATCGAGAACGAGTTGGGCTGGCCCCACCTGGCCCGCCGCTACATCCACCACTTTGCCCGGCTCAGCGGCACAGAAGAGAAATCGGGCTAAATCTGTATCCATTTGTAAAACCTGTGGTTTCTGCAGTGGAGCAACCTTGAATTATCTGGATTTTTACGCAGATAAACGCATCCTCATCACCGGCGGACTGGGCTTCATCGGCTCCAATCTGGCCCGCCGCCTGGTGGACCTGGGCGCCCGGGTGACCCTGGTGGATTCCCTCATCCCCGACTACGGCGGTAACCTCTTCAACATTGCCGGCTACGAGGAGCGCCTGCGGGTAAACATCGCCGATGTGCGGGATCCATACTCCATGCGCGCGCTGGTCAAAGGCCAGGACCTGCTCTTCAACCTGGCCGGCCAGGTCAGCCACCTGGATTCCATGCTGGATCCCTTCACCGACCTGGAGATCAACGCCCGCAGCCAGCTTTCTATCCTGGAGGCCTGCCGCCACGAGAACCCGGCCATCAAGGTGATCTACGCCGGCACCCGCCAGCAGTACGGCAAGCCCCAATATCTTCCCCTGGACGAGGAGCATCGCCAGCAACCCACGGACGTCAACGGCGTCAACAAACTGGCCGGCGAGTGGTACCACATCGTCTACCACCGGGCCTACGACCTGCGCACCGCTTCCCTGCGCCTGACCAACACCTACGGCCCCCGCCAGCTCATGAAGCACAACCGCCAGGGCTTCATCGCCTGGTTTGTCCGCCTGGCCGTGGAGGGACGGGAGATCCCCATCTACGGCGATGGCCAACAGCTGCGGGATCTCTGCTACGTGGACGATGTGGTGGATGCCTTCCTGCGGGCAGGGGCCTCGGAGGCGGTGAACGGTCGGGTCTTTAACCTGGGCGGCCAGGAGCCAGTCTCCCTGTTAGACCTGGCCCGGCTCATCATCGAGATCGCCGGACGAGGAAGCATCCGCCTGGTACCGTGGCCCGAGGATCGCCGTCGCATCGACATCGGCGACGTCTACTCCAGCTACGCCCGCATCCAGGAGACCCTGGGCTGGCAGCCTACCACCGATCTGCGGACCGGTCTGACGCGTATGATTCAATACTACCAGGAGCACTGGCGTCACTACTGGTAGTTGGAATGGCAGGGGGGAGATGAAGATGGCTGTGACTTTTTCAGGCAGGGGCGACTATGGCAATCGCTGAACCCATTCCCCTGGTGGATCTTCGGGCCCAGTACCTGGCCCTGAAGGACGAAATCGATGCCGCCGTGGCCCGGGTATTGGACAGCGGCTGGTACATCCTGGGACAAGAGGTGCGCGCCTTTGAGGCCGAGTTCGCCGCCTTTTGCCAGCCGCCGGACGGGGCGGCGCCTGGCTGTGTGGCCGTGAATTCCGGCACGGACGCCCTGCACCTGGCCCTGCGGGCCTGTGGCGTGCAGCCGGGCGACCAGGTCATCACCGTCTCCCACACCGCGGTGGCCACCGCGGCCGCCATCCAACTGGCCGGCGCCACGCCGGTCTTTGTGGACGTGGATCCGGAGACCTGCACCCTGGATCCCAAGGCCCTGGCCGACGCTGTGGGGCCCCAAACTCGGGCCATCGTACCGGTTCATCTCTATGGCCACCCGGCCGACCTGGCACCCATCCTGGCCATCGCCCGGGAGGCCGGCATCCCCGTCATCGAAGATTGCGCCCAGGCCCACGGCGCCCAGTACCGGGGGCGGCCCGTGGGGACGTGGGGCGACCTGGGCTGTTTCTCCTTCTACCCCACCAAAAACCTGGGCGCGCTGGGGGATGGCGGCGCGGTGATCGGCCGGGATCCGGAGCTGGTGGAACGGGTGCGCCTGCTCCGGGAGTATGGCTGGACGCCATCCAGCCGCTACGTCTCCCAGGTGCCCGGCCTGAACAGCCGCCTGGATGAGATCCAGGCGGCCATCCTGCGGGTGAAGCTGCGCCATCTGCGGGCCTGGAACGAGAAGCGCCGGGAGCTGGCTGCCCACTACCGGACCCACCTGCCGGCCTGGGTTCATCGGCCCGTGGAGCGGCCGGATTCCACCCACGTCTACCACCTCTACGTGGTGCGGGTGCCCCAGCGAGATCGGGTGCAACAACATCTGCGGGCGAAGGGCATCGGCACGGGCATCCACTACCCGGTGCCTGTACATCAGCAGCCCGCCTACCAGGCCGGTGCGCAGGTAGCTCATCCCCTGGTTCACACCGAGCGGCTGGCCGGCGAAATTTTATCCCTGCCCATGCACCCCATGATGACCCCGACCCAGGTGGAGCAGGTGGCAACCGCCCTGGCGGATGCCCTTCCCACAATCCAGTCGTAGTCCTTGCCGTGGCTGCTGTATCCCTGGCTCGTCTGCTGCGAAAACTCCTGGACGCCCTGGACATCTACCGGGCGGCCCTGGTGATGGGCGTGCTTCTGTACGTCTGGATCTTCACCCATCTGGCCTGGGCACAGCATGCGGGCCTGCGTACCCACAAAGCCGACCTGGGTCAGATCGACCAGGCCGTCTGGAACAGCAGCCGGGGGCGCTTTGTGGAGAGCACTGACTATGGGTTTATCGCCAGCCGCCTGACCGACCATGTGGAGCCCATCCTGGCCCTGATCAGCCCCATCTACTGGGTGTGGGATGACGTGCGGGCCCTACTCCTGTTGCAGGTGCTCTTCGTGGCGGTGGGGGCCTGGCCGGTCTACGAGCTGGCCCTGCGCCAGCTGGATGCCCTGCTTTCCCCTGACCGTGGCGCCCGCATCTGGCATCTGGAGCCCCTGCGCCGCCTCACTCGCCCCCTGGCCCTGAGCCTGGCCATGGCCTACCTGCTGGCCCCCCAACTGCAGTCGGCCGTGTTGACCGAGTTCCACGCCGCGCCCCTGGCCGCGCCGTTCATCCTGTGGGCCTTCTGGGCTGTGGAGCGGGGACGCTGGTACCAGTTTGTCCTGGCTGCCCTGCTGGTGGCTTCGGTGAAGGAGGAGATGGCCCTGCTGGCGGCCGGGCTGGGGGCGTGGGCTGTGTGGCGGCTGCTGCTGAGGCGTTGGTCGGGCGCGGCTGCCCGGGGCACAACCGTTTCCTGGATTGCCCTGGCCAGCGCCCTGGGAGTGATGGTCCTCTCCCTGGCCTGGTTTTACCTGGCCACCTTCGTCATTGTCCCGGCCCACGCGGCCACGGTCTATGGCGTAGCCGCCAGCAGCTACTTTCAGCGCTATGGCGCCCTGGGCGACTCGCCGGCCGACATCCTCCGGAGCTTTTTCACCCGCCCAGAGCTGGTCTGGCAGATCGCCACCGAGCCGGCCCGCCTGGCCTACCTGCGGGGGCTGCTGGCCCCCTTCGGCTTCCTGGCCCTGCTGGCGCCGGAGATCCTGCTTCTCTCCGCGCCCCTGCTCCTGGCAAACCTGTTGAGCGCCTACCCCGCCCAATACTACGGCGAATTCCACTACAGCGCGCCCCTGGTGCCATATGTGGCAGTGGCTGCCGCGTATGGGCTGGGCCGCCTCTGGCGGATCCTGGGGCGCAGGCTGGATCGCCGCTCGGCGGACTTCCAGCATCTACCGGCGGCCAGCCCCCTGGTCATGGCGCTGATGGCCTTCTGGCGCAACTCCCGCCTGACCCTGCGGCCTCTGCTGGCCACGCTTCTCTGCCTGTGGATCCTGGGGTGGGCCCTGGCGACCTATGGCCAGGCCGGCCGTGGCCCCCTGGGCGGACGCTACGACCCCACGCCCATCACCACCCACGCCCGTTTGCTCAGTCGCTTCCTGGCCCAGATTCCGGCCGACGCGGCGGTGACCGCCACCGCCGCGGTCCATCCCCATCTCAGCCACCGTCGCTTCGTCTACCAGTTCCCCATCGGCCTGGAACCGCCGAGCCCAGAGGGCTCCCGGGCGGAGTGGGCCCTGCTGGATGTGACCACCGCCACGGACATGGCGCCGGGCGATGTCAAAGCCCGGGTGGAGGCCATGCTGGCAGGGGAGTGGGGCGTGGTGGATGGCGCCGATGGATACCTGCTCCTGCGCAAGGGCGACCCGGACAAGCAGATCCCCAACGCCTTCTACGACTTCGCCCGGGCGCCGCGCCCGTCCGGGGACCTCCCCCTGGACACAAGCCGGCTGACCCTGGTCTCGGTGGCGGCCCGGGATTGGCCTCGCTGGCGCCAGACAACCCTGGAGCTGCGCTGGTACGTGGGGCCCGATTTTGACCCCGCGGCCTGGCCCGACCTGCCCCAGCTGGAGGTGTGGACGCCAGCCGGCGACCGGGTGTACACCTTGAGCGACGCGCTGCCGCCGGCCCTGGTCTGGTACCCGCCGGATCGATGGCGGCCGGGGGAGACGGTGCGGGTGACCACCCTGCCCCTGTACCTGCCCCGGAGTTGGGGCGTGGTGATTCCGCCGTCCGAGGCAGTGGCCATTGTTCCCAGCCTGGCGCTGGCCCAGTCGACCGAAGGCACCCTGGTGGCCGCCTACCGGCGGATGCCGGGCGAGGGGCTGGTGGGGCTATCCAAAGCGGAGGTGGAAAGCGAGGCGCCCGAGGCGCTGCTGGCAACCCTGTTCGGTGAGCCCCAGGCGGCCGACAGCGTGACCTTCCAGGCAGGCGATGGGCGCCTGCAGGCCTGGGCCTGGTTGGAGGAAGGACCCGTCTGGCCCGGGCGGGACATCCACCTCTGGATCCAGTGGCGGGGGCAACGTTGGCCGGATGGCTACACCGTCTTCGTCCACGTGCGTCGGGCGGGAGAGACAGTCGCCCAGGCCGATGGTCCGCCCCGCCTGGTGGTTCCCCTGGCCGCCGCGGAGCTGTTGCCCCGTCAGGGGTTCCTGCACGACTGGCGGGCCGTTCCCTTGCCGGCCCACGTCCAGGCGGGGGAACGGTTACAGGTGGTCGTGGGCCTCTACGATCCCGTCCAGGGGGGGCGGGCTATGCTGGCATTGCCTGATGGCCAGAGGGTGGATGCGTGGGTAGTGGGAGAGATCCAGGTAGAGGCCCCGCCGATGCCCGATCAGGCCTGTGCCCTGATCCCGGCCACCTGTGCCAGCCAGTAGCGACTGGTAAATCCCGGCAGAAATTCGGCGGCACTCCCTCTGGTGGAAACTATCGCCGAATTTCTGCTGTGGCATTTCCGTCAGACTGTACCAGGCGCATCAGGTCCGACGACGCCGGGCCATCAGGTAGAGGACCCGGCTGTGCCAGGGGACCGTCTGGTTGAGGAGTTGTCGCTGGAAGAGTTCCCGCACCCGGGCGATTTCCTCTGGGGTGAGCCGGGCTGACAGATGCGCGGCGTAGCTGGGGCGGCCCGTTTCCCCCGCCGTGAACCAGCGGTTCAACACACCTGGCGTCACCCGCACCTCGCCCGTCTCTTCCTCTTCCCGTAGCTCCACGGCAAAACCGGTTGCTTCCCAAAGGCCCGCCAGATCGGCGGCATCCCAGTTCACCAGGGGATCGTCCGGGCGGGCGTAGATGGCCTCTTCGGCCTCCTCCAGGCGCCGGGCCAGCCCTGGCTCCAGCTCTGACAGGTCGACCAGCCTGTACAGGCGCTGGGTGTGGCGGGGGATGCGCTCGGCCAGGCTGACGGTGCCCTCTGCCGCCAGCCGCTCCGCCAGCAGGGCCACAGCCTGGGCTTTATCGGCCTGATCCAGCAGGCCGTTGTAGCCCACGATGGCGTCAAAGCGCAGGGCCGGTTCATCGGCCAGCAGCTGGGGAAGCTGGCCCACATCGCCTGTCAGGATCTGGGGCCGCTCCACGGGATCCAGGTGGGCTGCCTGTTGCTGGAGTGCGGCGGCGTCCTCGGGCCGGCGGGCCAGCGCGTAGACGCCGCCCTCTGGCGTCCGCCGCACGGCCTCCCAGGTGAGCAGGCCGCTGCCTGCCCGGATGTCCAGCACTACACTGTGCCGGGCCAGCCCGGCTGCATCCAGGACCCGATCGCGTAGGTGGCCCAACCGGGCGCCTGCGCTGGAGATGGTGCGCTGCAGCCAGCGTTCCCGGGCCGGATCCCGGGCGGAGAAGGTGAGCATCTCCAGGGGCGCTCCGCCCTGGTCCACCTCCAGCATGGCCGCCAGTTGCGCCTCCCGCCGTCGGGCCACGGTGGCGCGGATGTGGGCCTCGTAACCCTGGTCTGATGGCTGGTAGAAGACCTTGCCCTGGAGGGAGCTGGGCAGATACTGTTGGGCCACCCAGTGGTCCCGGTAGGCGTGGGGGTAGAGGTAGCCCTCCCCATGGCCGAAGCCCTCCGCGTCCCGGCTGCTGTCTCGCAGGTGTCGGGGCACGCCGCTGTCGGCCTCCTGCTCCACGGTGGCCAGGGCGTCGAAGAAGGCCATGGTGCTGTTGGACTTGGGCGCGGTGGCCAGGTAGAGGGCTGCCTGGGCCAGGTGGAAGCGACCCTCGGGCAGGCCCACCTGCTCAAAGGCGTTGGCGCAGGCCACCACCACCTGGATGGCGTTGGGATCGGCCAGGCCCACGTCCTCGCTGGCGAAAATGAGCATGCGCCGGAAGATGAAGCGGGGAGACTCGCCGGCATAGACCATGCGGGCCATCCAGTAGAGCGCGGCGTCGGGGTCGCTGCCCCGCAGGCTCTTGATGAAGGCGCTGATGGTGTCGAAATGGTAATCGCCTTCTTTGTCGTAGAGCACGGCCCGGCGCTGGATGGATTCCTCGGCGATCTCCAGGGTGATGTGGATGGTGCCGTCTGGGCCGGGCTCTGTGGTCTCCACGGCCAGCTCCAGCGCGTTGAGCACCCCCCGGGCATCACCGTTGGCCACGTCCACCAGATGCGCCAGCGCGTCGTCGTCCAGGCGGACCCGAAGCTGGCCGTAGCCCCGCTCCGGGTCTGTCAGGGCCTGGCGCACGATGGCGCGGAGATGTTCCGGCCCCAGGGGCGTCAGTTGAAAGATACGGCTGCGGCTGACCAGCGCCTTGTTGACCTCGAAGTAGGGGTTTTCCGTGGTGGCGCCGATGAAGATGACAGTGCCGTTTTCCACCCAGGGCAGGAGCGCGTCCTGCTGAGCTTTGTTGAAGCGGTGTACCTCGTCCACAAAGAGGATGGTGCGCTGGCCGTGGAGGGTAGCCCGCTCCTGGGCTTCGGCGATGGCCTCCCGGATCTCCTTCACGCCGGAAAGCACCGCGTTGAGGGCGATGAAGTGGGCCCGGGTGGTGTTGGCGATCACCTGGGCCAGGGTGGTCTTGCCGGTGCCGGGCGGCCCGTAGAAGATGAGGCTGCCCAGCTGGTCGGCCTGGATGGCCCGGCGCAACAGCCGACCCGGCCCCACGATGTGTTCCTGGCCGACGAATTCGTCCAGGGTGCGAGGGCGCATCCGGGCGGCCAGGGGGGCTTCTTTTTTTTGCCGTTCCTGGTAGGCGTGGTCGAACAGATCCATGGTTGAGCCGTTCCATCTGGACTGGGCCAGATTGGGTAGAGCGTGATGCGTAAAACGTAAAACTCGGTGTACGTTTTACGCATCACGTTTTACGCTGCCGGCTTACGCTGCCGGCAAGTCCAGCTCTGCCAGCACCGGCCGGTGATCCGACGCTTCCTGGCCGGTGGGCTCCTGCCAGATGGTGCAAGACCGGACGGCCGAGGCCAGGGGCCTGCTGACGAAGATGTAGTCGATGCGCATGGGCAGGTCGGCGCTGGGAATGTAGGTCTGCTGTCCAGGCTGGCCGCAGCGTTGATAGGCATCCACGTAGCCGGCCTTTTCCATCTGGGCAATGACCTGGGGCCCTTTGTCGCCGTCAAACAGGTGCCGGGTTTCGGGGTGATCTCGCAGCCCTGCCGCCAGCGCCGGGCACTGCTCCATGTCCCACGGGCTGAGCGCGTTGAAGTCGCCCACCACCAGGTGGGGGCGGTTGCGGTCGCGCACGGTCCAGGAGCGCAGAGCCCGGAGCTGGACGAGCCGGGCCTCCTCGTCGGTGTGATCCAGGTGGGTGACGTAGACGGTCAGCGCCTGGCCATTGGGCAGCAGGATGCGTCCCTCCAGCAGGCCCCGTTGCTCCTTGCCCTCCACGGGGGTCAGGTGGTGGGCTGCGCTGGCGATGATGGGCCAGCGGCTGAGCAGGGCGTTGCCGTAGGCATCGGCCGGGAGGTTATCCTGCACCGGCCAGCGCAGGCAGGGCCCGAAGACGAACGACATACCCAATTCTGCAGCCAGGGCTTCCAGGGCCGGCCGGCTCTCTGCGCCCACACGCCGGGGATAGAAGACCTCGTTGAGGCCCACGATGTCGGCCTGGGTGGCTGCGATGACCTGGAGCACCCGATCTAAGTTGGGCTGACCGTCGGCTGTGCGCCAGCCGTGGATGTTGTAAGTGAGGACTCGCATGGAATTGTTGCGCTATGGGTTCGCCAGTAATGGGTTTGCTAGACGGACGAGCCGCCACTGCCGGTTTCGATCCGCTTCCAGGCAGTGACCACCGCCACGGTGATGATGGCCGCGCCGACCAGCTCGGCAATGGCCTGGGGGATGATGGGCACCACCGCTGGCAAGGTCAGGTAGCCCCGGATGATGGCCATGCCCAGGACCAGCACCGTGTTGGTCAGGGTGCCCACCACGCCGGCCAGGATCAGCGCCCAATATTCGCTGCGCCCCTTGAGGGAGGCGTAGGTGTAGTAGGCGGTGACGCCGATGAAGAGGCGGGGCAGGATGGAGACCAGCGGGTCCTTAAAGAGGGGCGAAGTGGCCTGCAGGAAGCTGAAGAGGCCAAAGATGCCCCCCACCAGCAGGCCCACCACCGGCCCTTCCATGACGCCGCCGATGATGGCGGGCACGTGCATGATGGTCATGTTGCCCGACAGGTTCGGGACCGGGATGAAGCCCAGGCGGGTCACGCCCAACAGGATGGCAATGGCCGCCAGGATGCCGGTGATCACAATGCGCCGTACCGATAGCAAATGGGTTGTCTGGGTGGTTTGCATGGGTTCCCCTCCTGAGTGAACGGTTCTGAAAAGGGTATCAATCAATAGACGCCTGGATGGCTCCATTATACACGGGTTCGGTTCAGTTCAACTCCTGGGCGGCCGGGATGCCATGCAGCCCCGTGGCGGCGCGGATGGCCCGGACCACCGCAGTGGCCAGCACCTCGGCCGCCACCGCGCCCACCAGGCCGGGGTCGCCCTGCCTGTCGCCCAGGGAGAGGGCGAAGATGGTATCCCCATCCAGGGGCGTGTGGATGGGCCGGATGGTGCGCGCCAGGCCGTCGTGGGCCATCTGGGCGACTTTGGTGGCGCCGCTCTTGGTGAGGGCCACGTTGGTGGCCACCACGGCCAGGGTGGTGTTCTCGCCGCTGCTTTGGGCCCGCAGGATCTGGCCCAGGCTGCTTTCGGCGAACTTCATGCTGTCGGCAAAGCCGCCGATGAGGGGCCGCCGGGCGCCGGCCAGGATCTGGCCTGTGGCCGGGTCGATGACGTCGCCCACCGCGTTGACCGCCACCAGGGCTGCCACCACAATGCCCTTGCCGATCTGCTTGCTGGCCGTGCCCAGGCCGCCCTTGGTGGCCTGCTTGAAGCCCAGCATCTTGCCCACCGTGGCGCCGGTGCCCGCGCCCACCGTTCCCTCGGCCACGGGCCCTCCGCCGGCGGCCATGCAGGCGGCATAGCCGGCCTCGGCGTTGGGGCGGACGTCACTGCGGCCCAGGTTCAGGTCGAAGAGGATGGCGGCCGGCACAATGGGCACCCGGGCCACGCCTGTGTCGAAGCCGTGGCCCCGCTCCTCCAGCCAGCGCATGACGCCATCCGCGGCGGCCAGGCCGAAGGCACTGCCGCCGGCCAGGAGCACCGCGTGGACCTTCTCCACCGTGCAGACCGGATCCAACAGGGCGAGCTCCCGGGTGCCGGGCGCGCCGCCCCGCACGTCCACGCCGGCCACGGCCCCTTCCGGACAGAGCACCACCGTGCAGCCGGTGCCCGCCTCCAGATTCGTCCAGTGTCCAACTTGAATGCCAGGGATGTCGGTTAGGGAGTTGTACATGATACCGTCTACTGTCTACCGCCTACCTCTTTTAAATACCTCACCGCTGCCACCACATACAGGCGTACGGCCAGTTTGATTTCGTCGATGCTAACCCATTCGTCCACGTGGTGGGGAATGTGGATGTCGCCGGGACCACAGGTGACGATGGGGATGCCTTTCCAGGCGTGCAGGATGGTGCCGTCGGTGGAGCCGGGGACGCCGCCGTAAATGGGCGGCCGGCCGGTCAGGGCCGTGTAGGCGTCGGCCAGGGCCTGTACCACCGGCTCTTCCCGGTCCGTCTGGGTGGGATGACGCACTTCCACCACCTCCATGGTGTAGGCCAGGCGCTCGTCCACCGCGGTCACCGCCTGGAGCATGGTCTCAATGCGGGCGGCCAGCTCGTCGGGATCCTGGCCGGGCACCAGGCGGAAGTCCAGGACCACTTCACAGGCACCGGGCATGACGTTGTTCTGGGGTTCGCCTGCACCCCGGGGCGGCATCTGCAACACCGTGGGCGTGATGCTGGGCTGGCCCAGGAACTCGTGCCGGCCGTGGCGGGCGATCTCCCGCTCCTCCAGGCTCTGGACCAGGGTCAGAAAGCGGGCCATGGGATAGGCGGTGTTGACCCCGGTGAGGGGCATGGCGCCGTGGCTCATCACCCCCTGAATCTGGGCCCGGATCCACATGACGCCCTTCTGGGCGATGCAGAGGTGATTTTCCTCCGGCTCGCAGATGATGGCCGCGTCCACCCGGTCGGCCCAGCCCCGTGCCACGAAATGCTTGATGCCCAGCATCTGCCCTTCCTCGTCACAGACGATGCCCAGCAGAATGTTGCCGCCCAGGCGAACGCCGCTCTGCACCAGCGCCTTGACCGCGGCCAGGGCGCAGACCACGCCGGCCTTCATGTCGTTGGCGCCCCGCCCGTAGATGCGGCCATCCCGGATGGTGGCACTGAAGGGTGGGTCGGTCCACAGGGACGGGTCGCCTTCGGTCACCACGTCGGTGTGTCCTTCGAACATCAGGGTGGGGCCGGACCCGTCGCCGTAGCGGGCGATGACGTTGGGCCGGCCGGGCTGCACCTCCTCGAACCAGGTCTCCAGCCCCATTTCCCGGCAGCGGGCCTCCACCCAGCGGGCTGCCGCCTCTTCGCCCACGCCTTGCTCCGGCCGCCACACGCTGGGAATGCGGGTCAATTCCTGCACCCAGCGGATCACCTCTTCGTCGTCAATGTGGCTGAGGATTTCCTGCTCCAGGGGAGTCAGTCTGATACTCTGTTCCCGGGTCATGGTTGCCGTGCCCCGTCTTTTGTGCGGCGATTGTCCAGTGTCCGTAGTTCACGATTTGGACGCAACGTACGCACTACGCTACAGCCCGTGAATGCCGAAACGGGCCAGGATCTCCCGTACTGCGGGCCATGGGTACAAGATCATCACCAGCATCAACCCAAAGGCTGCCGCCACAACCAGGTAGTCCAGCGGGCGGGCGTGGAAGACCACGAACTTGGTGCGGCCCTCGCCGCTGACGTAGCAGCGGGCTTCCATGGCCAGTACCAGGTCTTCAGCCCGGCGAAAGGCCCCCAGGAAAAGGGGCACGATCAGGGGCAGGTAGGCACGCACGGCCTTGTCCGGCCGCCAGAAGCGCTGGCCGCCAAAGTCGCCGCCCCGGCTGGCCTGGGCCTTCATCAGCCGTTCCAGCTCCTCGGCCAGGGTGGGGACGAAGCGCAGGGCAATGGTGAGGATCAGGGCCAGCTCGTGGGAGGGGATGCCGATGCGCCGGAAGGGCTTGAGCAGGCTTTCCACGCCGTGGGTGAGCTCTGTGGTGGTCGCGGTCATGGTCACCAGGCTGGTGAGAAAGATGAACGACGTGATGCGCATGAGGCTGATGCCCATCAGGTGCAGGCTGTAGCGGGTGATGCGAAACCAGCCCCATTCAAAGTAGACCCGGCCGGCCGGCTCCACGCTGCCCAGAAAGAGAAACTGCATGACGAAGATGAAGATCAGCACCGGCAGGCCCAGGATGAACCCCCGCAGGATGTAGCGGAATTCGATGCGGGCGGCCCAGGCAATGGCCAGCACCACCAGCAAAAAGAAGAAGTTGGCGATCAGGGACAGGTTGAAAGAAATGGCCAGAATCAGGAAGGTGGCCGCCAACAGCTTGGCGCGCGGGTCCAGCCGGTGGATGACCGAACCGGTGGGAATGTACTGGCCGATGGTGACGTTGCGCAGCAGGTCAAAGTTTTCCATGCAGGGCTTCTCCTAACCACCGGGTTGCCTGCTCGACCGTGTAGATGGGGGGTGCCGCCTCCACCAGCCGGGCTTCGGCCAGCCGATCCACCAGGCTGGTCACCACGGGTACATCCAGGCCCATCTCCCGCAGCCGCCGGGGCTGGCCAAAGATCTGGGCAGGGGTGCCTTCCAGCACGGTGCGGCCCTCGGCGATGACATAGAGCCGATGGCAGACCTCCGCCAGCTCCTCCATGTTGTGGGAGATGATCACCAGGGCCATGCCAGTGTCGTGGAGCTTCAGGATCTGCTCCCAAAGCTGGCGACGCCCTTGGGGATCCAGCCCGGCCGTGGGCTCGTCCAGGATCAGGATCTCGGGTTCCAGGGCCAGCACGCCGGCCAGGGCCACCCGACGCATCTCGCCCCCGCTCAGGCTGAAGGTGAAGCGGTCCTTGAAGGTGTCAAAATCCAACCCGACCGCGGCCATGGCCCGGCGTACCCGTTCCCGCACTTCCTCCCGGCTCAGCTTCAGGTTGCGGGGGCCATAGGCAATGTCATCGCCCACGTAGCGCTCGAAGAGCTGGGCTTCGGGAAACTGGAAGACCAGCCCCACCCGCCGACGAAGGGCCCGCACGTCCACCCGGTTGTCGCCCAGGTCGTGGCCCAGGACCACCACCCGGCCGCCGTGGGGCCGCAAGAGCCCGTTCAAGTGTTGCACCGCGGTGGACTTGCCGGAGCCGGTGTGTCCCAGAATGCCCACGATTTCGCCGGGGCGGATCTCCAGGTTCACATCGTGCAGGGCGCGCACGGCCAGGGGTGTACCCCGCATGTAGTCGTGGACCAGGTGTTCGGCCACGGCCAGGGGCTCGCCTGTGTCGGTGGGCGGCGGCGGGGAAGGCAGGGCCGCGGCCAACGGCCGGCCGTTGAGCTGGCGGCGCACGGCTTCCACCATCTCGTCCAGGGTGAGGATGTCGGCCGGGAAGTCCGGGAGATGGCGGTGGAGGGTCCGGGCCAGGGCTGTCAGGGGGGGCACGTCCAGTTGCAGCTCCCGCAGCCGCTCCACCTGGCTGAAGACAGCCCTGGGTGGCCCTTCCAGGGCGATCTGGCCGTCGGCCATGACGATCACCCGGTCGGCGTCCAGGGCTTCGTGCATGAAGTGGGTGATGGCGATGACCGTCACGCCTGCCTCCCGGTTCAGGCGGCGGACCGTCTCCAGGACCTCGGCCCGCCCCCGGGGATCCAGCATGGCGGTGGACTCGTCCAGGACCAGCACTTCCGGTTTCATGGCCAGCACCCCGGCGATGCAGACCCGCTGCTTCTGGCCGCCGGAGAGGAGGTGGGGCGCGCGGTGACGGTAGGGGATCATGCGCACCTGTTCCAGGGACCAATCCACCCGCTGCACCAGTTCGTCGTGGGGAACGCCCAGGTTCTCCGGCCCGAAGGCCACGTCCTCCTCCACAATGGTGGCCACAATCTGGTTGTCGGGGGTCTGGAAGACCATGCCCACCGTGGCGCGGATCTCCAGGGTGTGGCGGCGATCCCGGGTGTTCCAGTCCCGCACCCAGACGTCGCCCTGGGTGGGCAGGAGCAGCGCGTTGAGGTGTTTGGCCAGGGTGGACTTGCCGGAGCCGTTGTGGCCGACGATGGCCAGGTACTCGCCCGGCTCCACCGTCAGGTTGATGCCCCGCAGGGCATGGATGGGCTGACCGCCTTCGGGTTGATAGGTGAAGTGTACGTTTTCAACGCGAATGATGGGTGCCACAGGGATACCAGCCTCGATGGAGAACTGGGAAGCGGCAGCCTGAACGATCTGGGGGAATGCTGCCGCTTCAGTCGGTCAACAGCACCAGGTTGTTGCGGTGGATGGCCTCGTCGCCGTAGGTGTAGCCCAGCCGTTCGGCAATTTCGTGGGAGCGACTCCCCGCGATGCGGCTCAGGTCGGCGCTATCGTAGGCCACCAGCCCCCGGGCCAGCTCATTGTAGGCCGCATCCACCACGGTGACCGTGTCGCCTCGGGTGAAGGTACCCTCTACCCGGATAATGCCGGCCGGGAGCAGGCTGCGCCCCTGCTGACAGACGGCCTGCACCGCGCCCTGGTCGATCACCAGGGTGCCGGCTGGTTTGGGGCCGGCCAGGATCCAGCGCTTGCGGCTTTCCGGCCGGCTTTCCAGGGCGGGGAAACGGGTTCCCACCGGCTCCCCCTGGGCTGCCCGGATGATGACGCCGGGGCCGCTGCCCGAAGCGATGACCACATCGGCGCCCGCGTGCCGGGCGATGTTGGCCGCCTCCAGCTTGGTGACCATGCCGCCCACACCCAGGCCGCTGCTGCTGCCCCGGGCATGGGCCCGCAGGGCCGGGTCGATCCGGTGGACCTCACTGATGAGCTGGGCGTTGGGATCCACCCGGGGGTCCGCTGTGAAGAGACCCGGCTGGTCGGTCAGGATGAGCAGCAGGTCCGCATGGACCAGGGTGGCCACCAGGGCAGAGAGGTTGTCGTTGTCGCCCACCTTGATCTCTTCGGTGGCCACGGCGTCATTCTCGTTGACCACGGGCACGATGCGATGTTCCAGCAGGGCGGAGAAGGTGTCCCGGGCGTTGAGATAGCGCTGACGGTCTTCCACATCGGCCCGGGTCAACAGGATCTGGCCCACGTGGATGCCGTAGATGTCGAAGAAGCGCTCCCACAGGAGCATCAGGCGGGTCTGGCCCACAGCCGCCAGCAGTTGCTTGCTGACGATGGTGGGGGGCAGGTCCGGAAAGTTCAGATGGGCGCGGCCCGCGGCCACGGCGCCCGAGGTGCAGATGACAATGTCCAGCCCCTGGTGGTAGAGCTCCGCACACTGGCGGACCAGCTCTACCATCCGGGGCCGATCCAGCTGGCGGGTTCCGCCGGTCAAGACGCTGGTGCCCAGTTTGACGACGATGCGTTTATACATACCCTGTTGTCGTCCCTATGCAAGGGATGGATCGAAAAGCCCTCCAATTCCATTGAAGGCGCGTTCAGTATACAGCAGAAGGGCCTATTCCTCAACGCGTCGGGGCCGGGGCGAGAATTTTCGCCTCGCGGTTTGGGCCTACGCCAGGTCGCTAAGCCGTGAGAGGGGAGATGGCCTGTGGCGGATGGTTCATGCACTACGGGGTGGGGCCGCCTGGCAGGCCGGACCCTGATGCGGCCGCATGCCTGGCGCGGGGGCCCGGATTTGGCCGGCAAAGGGTAGCAGGCCCACGGAGATGCGGGATGATGTGGAGGATACTGGTCTGTTGGGCCGATCTGTCGGCCATTCAGAGGCGATGCCCCAAGGTGTGGGGAAGACGGCAACAGTTCGGGCCCCTGCGCCCACCACCTTGCAGGGCATCCATGTGGACGAACCGTCTGAGGTCAGGGAGGTTCTTCTATGTCAACCTGGATTCGCCAGACTGTTCAACAGACAGTTTCCCTGGGGAAAGGCGCCTTTGTGCTCCTGCTCGTCGCCGCTGTCCTGGCTGGATGCGGCGGTTCACGGTCCCGGGCCAGTGCCGGCGAGGGGCGTAGTGCCGCCACACCCACTGCCTCTCCGGCCGTTGCCGAGCTTTCCCTGGGCACGGACGGCGAGAACATGAAGTTCGACAAAACCGAGTTCACCGTGCGTGCTGGCCAGGAAGTGCAGCTGACCTTCCACAACAGCGCCACGACCTTGCAACACAACTGGGTGTTGGTCAACGGCGGTGATGATGTGGCCGAGCAGGTCGATCAGGCGGCTGTGGCGGCCGGCTTCGACAAGGGATTCATTCCCGACAGCGATCTTATCCTGGCCCACACCCGGTTGCTCAATGGCGGGGAGGAAGAGACCATCACCTTTACCGCACCCAGCCAGCCCGGCGATTACACATTCCTGTGCACCTTTCCCGGTCATTTCCAGGCCGGCATGAAGGGTGTGCTGCATGTGCAGGGGTGAACGTCATCGGGAGACGCAGTGTCGGCCGTAGGCTAGAGAGGTCTACAGCCGATACGCCTGCCCGGGGTACCTTCCAGTTTGAGGGCATGTGAGGAGCATTTCATGGCCGTCTACCATCCAACCGAATCCCGTACCATCAGCCGGGCGGACCGTCTGGTTTGTGGGGTCCTGCGCCATTGGCTGGCCTGGCTCCTGACTCCTCTTCTGATTTTCGTCACCCTACCCTTTCTGGCGCCGGTTTTCATGGCCCTGGGCTGGCAGGGGTTGGGGACGGCCATCTACACGCTCTTCATCCCCTTCTGCCACCAGTTGCCCCAGCGCAGCCTCTTCCTCTTCGGTGCTCAGCCGACCTACACCCTGGCGGAGATCATGCAGGTCTATCCCACCGCGGATCCGTGGCAGTTGCGATTTTTCTACGGCACGCCGGAGATGGGCTGGAAGGTGGCCTGGAGCGACCGCATGGTCAGCTTCTATTTTATGACGCCCGTTTTTGGCTTGTTGTACGCCATGCTCCGGCGTTGGGGGCGCTCGGTGCGCCCGCTGTCAGTCCGGGCCTTGCTCCTCCTCCTGCTGCCTCTGGCCCTGGATGGCGGGACCCATCTGCTCAGCGACCTGATGTTTGGCATCTCCAGTGGCGGCTTCCGGGATACCAATGCCTGGCTGGCCTGGCTCACCGGAAATGCCTGGCCGGGCTTCTACGCTGGCGATCATCTGGGGACTTTCAACTGGTGGATGCGGCTGTGGACTGGCGTGTTGGCGGCCTGGGGCATCGCATTTTTCACCTTCCCACGCCTGGACCGTCTCTTCGCGGCGGAGGTGGCCCGCTACTGCCGGCGGCAGCGGCGGTAGTTCCCTGTTCTATATCAAAATCACATCATCCCTTCACACCTCCTTCACAAAATTGGGCTATGGTAGAAGAGAAAAAACAGCGACCGTAGACCCTGGCAGAATCCCGCCGAGGACTTCCGGCCAAGAAGGGGGCGTGGCAGTTCAGCCGGGATCTCGACGTCCAAGTGTACTGGCGGACATAATCGCGAAGCTTGCACAATGGAGGTAAGCAAGATGATGGGATGGCACGGTGGTTGGGGCTGGGGCTGGGGCCCCATGGTTTTTGGCGGCTTTCTGATGCTGCTCTTCTGGGGGGCGCTGATCGTCCTGGTGGTGTTGGCCATTCGGGCCCTGTGGAACCGGGACGGAAGCGGTAGCCGGGTGAGCAGTGGGGAGAGCAGCCCGTCGGGCAGCATGGCGAACCGGCGTGCCCTGGAGATTCTGGACGAGCGCTATGCTCGAGGCGAAATCAGCCGGGAGGAATACCTGGAGATGCGGGCCACCCTGCTCTCTCCAGGCTCGCACGGGGGAACATAACATCTGCTGAAGCATCAGCTGGCAGAAGAGACCCGGGGCCATCTGGCGATGTCGGATGGCCCCGGGCGTTTTTCACGGATAGGGCCGCCTGGGGGGAAGGGACCATCAGGCGGCTTTGCGCGTGCTGGGCTGCCTCTCGGTGTGCAGGGGCAGGCCGGTGCCTGTGGGCAGGGTCGTCTCCACCACGCTGGCGATGGTATGGGGACTGTCCCCCTGGAAGCCGTCTGCGGCGTGGTCGGTGTACCATTGGCCGTTGATCCAGTAGCGGAACTGGTAGCGGCGGTTAGCCGGTAGGTCCAGGTAGGCGCGCCAATACCCATCCCGGTCCTGGTGCATGGGAGTGGCGGTCACATCCCAGCCGTTGAAGTCACCGACCAGGTAAACCCGGTCGGCCCAGATGATGGCCGGCATCTCGAAGCCGACCCGGACATGTTCAGGTTTTGGGGAAGGCTGTTTGCGGATCATGGTACACCCTCGGATAAGTTGGAGAAACAGACGGACGATCTGTGGTTTGAGTTGTAGAGGCTCTGCTGAGGTCAGTATAGCGGGCCATTCGCCGGTCGTCCATGTGCATGTTGCACAATTTTGAGCTGGCGAAACGCCTTGTGCTTTCCCGGTGAAGGGTGATGGAGGCTGATGGGGTGCATGTTGTTTTGTGCGAAGTGTCCAGGTGGTGTTGCGCCCCTGACCAGACCATGCACGTCCGAGGTGATGCTTACGTGCTTTTGGGTGCTCAGCGCGCGTTGCTTCGCCTACCGGATTGATGGGCTGGTTCTTCTACCGTGGCTGTGCTAAGATAGCCGTCAATCTGTCGGCAGCTATCTCCCTCAACATCATCGAACATAATCGCTGATACCCTATCTGGACCGCCATGAATGCTTTTGTTCGTCAAGGCCCCTGCAGAGGGCCCGTGCCAAGATCCGGACTCCTGAACTCCTTGCTCCTGTGGGCTCTCCTGCTGCTGGCCGGCTGTCAGCCGATTCAGGCACCTGCCCCGGGCCCGATCGAGCCGCTGGTGCCCACGCCCGTGTCCGACGTTGCCCCTGCTTCGCCCTCTCCTGACGAGGTGGCCGGCCTGGAGATCCCCGCGGCGCCGCCTCCTCCGCTGCCGGCGCCGTACACGTTGCGCTGGCGGGTGGGTGTGGGCGTACCCGATGGGGAGACCCCCCTGCTCTACCGATGGCCGGCCAGCCGTCCCGGGTGGTACCTGAACTGGTCTATCGGCTTCACGGAGACTCAGCCCCTGGTTGGCTCGGCGATGCCGGAGATTCACTTTCGTATCCCGCTCGACGAAGCGGTGGGCATGGAATTCGTGCCCATGGTGCGGACGCCGGAAGGTCAGCTCTGGCCCGATGAGCCCTGGATCCGGGCTGTGGCTGAGCGGTTGCCGGGGCGCACCTGGCTCATCGGCAACGAGCCCGATGTTCGCTGGCAGGACAATGCCACACCCGAAGCCTATGCCCGGGCCTACCACCGGGCCTACACTGCCATCAAGGCGGCGGATCCCACGGCCCAGGTGGCCATCGGCGGGATCAGTCAGGTGACGCCCTTGCGCCTGGCCTACCTGGAGCGGATCTGGGAGGCCTACCAGACCTTCTATGGCGACGAGATGCCGGTGGACGTCTGGACCATGCATGGGTTTGTGCTGCAGGAGAAGGCCGGCGATTGGGGCGTGGACATTCCACCTGGCTTCGATCATGTCACGGACGGCGTGGCCTGGGGTATCCAGGATCACGATGACCTCTCCCTGGTGGAGGGGCAGGTGCTGGCCATGCGTCGCTGGATGCGGGAGCATGGTCAGCAGCAGAAGCCCCTGTGGGTCACCGAGTACGGCATCCTGATGCCGGCGGAATATGGCTTCTCGCCGGAGGTGGTGCGGCGCTTTCTCTTGGGGAGCTTCGACCTCTTCCGCCAGCTTCGGGATCCGGAACTGGGGTATGCCGCAGACGAAGAGCGGCTGGTCCAGCGGTGGGTGTGGTTCAGCACCGGTTACGATCTCTACCCCACCGGGGATCTCTTCACCCGGGCCGGACAGCCCACCGGCCTGATGCTGGCCCTGGCGGCCTATCTGGAGGAATTTGCCGGGCCGTGAGGGGGCAGACAATCGGTGGCCCGGTTCGTCCATGGAAGGAGGAGGCCTATGCTTCCAGCTTCAGATGTTGGCGACAGCCTGCGCCACAATCTCATTGTCCTGCGGGCAGAGGCACTGACCATCATCCCCCCGTTTCCCATCTATCCCCCTTCCCATCTATCCCCCGGAGACGGCCTGGATGCGAACGGCGACCACTGGGCAGCCAGCGCTGGTGTTGAATCGGGCCGCGGATGGCGGCCGGGTGGCCTACCTGGCTGCCGATCTGGATCGCTGCTTTGCCCGATATCGCCTGCCAGATCATGGAGATCTGCTGGCCAATCTGGTGCGCTGGGCCGACGGGGATGCCCGCCCCCTGATCGTAGAGGGGAGTGGCCTGTTGGATTGTCACCTATACCGGCAGCCGGGACGCCTGATTGTGCACCTGGTCAACCTCACGGCCGCTGGTTATATTCCCGTGGATCAGCTGGTGGAGACCGGCCCGTATCGAGTTCATCTGCGATTACCGGATGGTACAGCCCAGGTCACCGTGCAATCTTTGGTTCGGGGTGAACCAATAGACACTGCTGTGATAGATGGATGGGCCCAGTGGACTGTCCCCTCTATTTTAGATCATGAAGTATTCGTCGTAGCAGAAATATCATAGTCAATTTCGATAGAAAGGCGCCACGGGTTGCCACCGGGGGTGCTGCCATCGGATTTCTGTCGTGATACGTGCGCCACACTGAATAGCCGCACCCCCTCCCCGTGGAGGATCTCTGCGAAACCGGGTCTTGAGCAGCACATGGCTACTCAAGACCCGGTTTTTGTGGATAGGCGGACTGGAGCTTGGCTCTCGTACTGAAACACTATCGTACTGAAACAATCGTACCGAAAACTCAGGTAGAACGGTTGCTTGTGGGGGCACGAGGAGGGGCGGGTGATGAGTGATAGACAGCCAGGAGGCGTCGATATCGCAGTCGTTCCTGAAGGTAGGTGGTTTCTGCAGCGGGGGCAAAAGAACGGAGCGAAGAAGCATCCCGACTCTCCATCCGCCAGGAGTGTCTTTGCCCCTCATGCCCTTTCCAGATGACGGCCATGTTACTCTCCGGGGGACACTGATATGGTTTTAGGTGATGGTTTTAGGTTGTTTTAAATGAAAACGATGGCCTGATGCTGTGGAGGTCGTTCATCATTAGCGTCCACTGGGTGGCTAGTGTACACAAATGGCGTCCGATTGTCAAATGAACGGACTGGTCGTTGCCCGTTTGGAGAGCGATGTGTTTGGCGCGCTGGACAGGATGTGTCCCTTCATCTTTTTTAAGATACAATAGTCATGTGAATATTACAGGAGAACGATTACGTCTGATGCGGGAGCAACAGGGATTGTCGATTCGTGCCGTGGCCAGGCAAGAGCAGATCAGTCCCTCCTATCTTTCGGGCCTGGAGCGGGGAGAAAACGCGCCCAATGTCTGGCCCTTATTGGCCAGGTTGGCACGGCGATATGGTACCACCACGGACTATCTGCTGGGCCTGACCGACGATCCGCGGCCGGTTGAAGGGGCGGGGCGGGTGCTCCAGGAGGGAGGGGTGCCATACCAAACGTTCACTGATGCGGAACGGACCTTGCTGGCGCATTTCCGGCGGCTGCCCGAGGGGCTCCAGAATTCCTTGCTCCAATTTGTGGAAGCGTTGGCCCAGCAAACCGGACAGGCGTCTTCGGAGTCCGGAGCTTTCGGGGGAGACAAAGAGGAAGATCCAGGAGTGAAGCCATGACCTGTATCGCAGTGGTGACCACAGTCGGGAGTCGAACTGAGGCCCAGACCCTGGCACGTACATTGGTAGAACGGGAACTGGCAGCCTGTGCCCATATCAGTGAGGTGGAAAGCTTCTACCACTGGCAAGGGAAGGTCCAGAACGAAGTGGAATATCGGGTCATCTTCAAAACAGTGGCCGAGCGTTACGCGGATCTGGAAGAGGCCATCCGTGCGTTGCACTCCTATGAACTGCCGGCCATTTATGCCTGGCCATTGGAGCCGGTTTATGAACCATATGCCCGGTGGATTGAAGCCCATTCAGCCGGTCGATAGAGCCAGGATGAGTCCCATAACGTCTGCTGCATGACCGGATGGTCGTCCTCTAACACACCTCTGTCTGCTCCGCCCGCCAGACCTTTCAGTATCTACCGTCTGCTTCAACTAAACTGAGTGCACTATGAAACCAAATGCTAGTACTTGACCACACTGGTTTCATAGAGTATACCTTCCTCCACGGAATTCAATATGGAGGAAGGAGCAATGACATCCAAGAAGTATGTGATCGAGTTAACGGAAGAGCAGCAGTCGTACCTGCTGGACCTGATCGGGAAGGGTGAGGCGAAGGCCCGGATGCTCACTCGAGCGCGCATCCTGTTGCTCTCGGCGGAGGGGAAGACCGACCGGTTTATTGCGAATGTGTTGAAGGTCAACCCCCAGACGGTGCGAAACATCCGCAAGCGGTTTGCCGAAGAGGGTTTGGAGGCGGCGCTGCAGGAGCGTCCAC
>NZ_VIGC02000045.1 GCF_006569185.2 Litorilinea aerophila
CTCCATCCCGAACCCGGCAGTTAAGCCCACCAGCGCCGATGGTAGTATGCGGGCGACTGCATGCGAGAGTAGGTCATTGCCAACCCTTCTCTTCCCTGCCTTTTCTTATCCCCTCCCCCTCCCCTCACATAACCCATAAAATAAACATTCCCCAAAATAGATCTGCTTTTTACCTGACTCTATTTTTGTGCTATAATGGCACTAGCTGTCGTGCATCATAAAGTGTTCTTTGCAACGATTAATGGACGACGAAAACCCGCCGCACTCTACCAACCATAACTCCTGGGACGTCCAGGGCGCAGTTCATTTCATCCGTTTCATTAGGATTATTGCGATGAGACCAGGCCGCCGGCCATAAGAGCAGGCGCGCCTGGTTTTTGTATGCCTGCGTGCTGTCACGGCCCTGCAGGCGTCCTGAATGAACTCTCCATGCGGACGCACCAGTGAGCGAATCCCAGTTTGTGTCACAAGGAAAATCTCCCGTGCAATTTGCCAGTGTCATTCTTGCTGCCGGATTCGGCACCCGTATGAAATCTGAGCTGCCCAAGGTGCTTCATCCTATCCTGGGACGGCCCATGATCTCCTGGGCGGTGCAGGCCGCCCGCACCGTGGCTTCCCATTCCCCTCCTGTGGTGGTGGTCGGCCATGGGCGTGAACTGGTCCAACAGACCCTGGGCAATGAAGTTCTGTATGTTGTTCAAGAAGAACTACTGGGGACCGGCCACGCGGTTTTGCAGGCTCAGCCCCTGTTGGAGGGCCAGGCCGATGCAGTGCTGGTAACCTACGGAGACATGCCCTGCCTGCGGGGCGAAACCCTCCAGGCTTTGATGAAGCTCTATCAGCAGGAGAAGGACCAGGATGCCCGGCTGGCATGCGCCATGTTGACGGTTACCCGGGACGATCCCCAGGGCTTTGGGCGTATCCTGCGGGACGCTCAGGGCAATGTCCAGGCCATTGTGGAAGAGGTCGACTGTACGCCGGAGCAGCGGGAAATTCGGGAGTTGAACCCCAGCATCTTCTGCTTCAACGCAGCCTGGCTTTGGGAAAATCTGCCCCGGATTCCCCTGAGCCCCAAGGGAGAGTATTACCTGACCGATCTCATCGGGATGGCGGTGGAGCAGGGTTGGCGTGTGGCCACCATGCCCGTGGCCGTGGACGAAGTACATGGCATTAACACCCGGCTCCACCTGGCCCAGGCGACCGATATCCTGCGTCGACGGATTCTGGAACGCCATATGCTGGCCGGTGTCACCATCGTGGATCCGGCGACCACCTACGTGGAGGATACTGTCACCATCGAGGCTGATGTCACCCTGCTCCCCGGTTGCTTGCTCCAGGGGACGACCCACATCGGTCGCCGTTCGGTGATTGGACCCTACAGCCAGATCATCCACAGCCAGATCGGCGAAGGCTGCCGGGTCTCCTACTCGGTTGTCGAAGAGGCGGTCATGGAAGAACATTGCGAGATTGGCCCCTTCGGCCATTTGCGCAAGGGGGCTCATCTGGCTGCCGGGGTTCACATGGGAAATTTTGGCGAAGTGAAGAACAGCTACCTGGGGCCAGGTGTCAAGATGGGCCATTTCAGCTACATCGGCGATGCCCAGGTGGCCAGCAACGTCAACATTGGCGCGGGTACCATCACCTGCAACTATGATGGCCAGCGCAAGCATCAGACCATCATCGAGGAAGATGCCTTCATCGGCAGTGATACCCTGTTGGTTGCCCCGGTTACCGTGGGCGCAGGGGCCCGTACAGGCGCCGGCGCTGTGGTCACCCGAGATGTGCCGCCCGGTACCCTGGTCTACGGGGTGCCGGCCCGTCCCCCGGGAGCCCTGCGCCATACCCGTGATGCAGATGTGGACACCAGCGATACGGGGAAGATGGACGCCGCTGCCGGGTCCTGAGGGTCTCTCTTCCCATGAAGGTCGGCTGTGACTGTGGTAAATCAGGAGTAACCTGTGGAATCTGACCCATCCTCTTACCTGATACTCATTTTTTCCCTGCTCGCTGTCGGTTTTGCTGTGGCCTCGGAGATCAGTTTGACCAATGTGAGCCGCAGCGAAATTCGCAGGTTGAGCGAGGAAGCGGTGCCCCGTGCGATGGCCCTGGACGGGCTGTTGCGCGATATCACCCAGGTGTTGCTCACTTCCTTGTTGGTGAAAAGTGCCGGTTTGGTTGCAGCTGGTGCTGCCATGGTTCGGATGCTCCCCGCGGGCGCATCTTTCTCCCAATTCGCCATGGCGTTCTTGCTCCTCTGGATCGCTCTGGTCATCATCCAGGTGGGGGGACGCAGCCTGATCCTGCCCAGGAGCCAGCGCATTGCCCTGCAGCTTGCCCCTGTGTTGAAGGGTGTGGTCTATCTCCTCTGGCCTCTGTGTGCCTTACTCCGTCGGCTGGGTACCCACCTGGGGAAAAACGAGCTGGAGCATGGCGAGGAGAACCTGCTCCTCACTGAAGAAGGTATCCGCCTCCTGATCAACGTGGCCGATGAAGAGGAGGCGATACCGGAAAGTGAGAAGCAGATGATCGCCAGCATCCTGGAGATGAACGACACGGTGGTGCGGGAAGTCATGGTCCCGCGCATCGACATGGTGGCCATCAACGTGGAAACATCCCTGCGGGAGGCCCTGGATGTCATCCTGACCGCCGGCCACAGCCGGATCCCGGTCTACGAAGGGAACATCGACCGCATTGTGGGCTTCCTCTATGCCAAGGATCTTCTCCATTGTTTCCGGGAAAACCGGACCGACGTGCCCATCCGGGACATTCTGCGACCTGCCTATTTTGTGCCCATCAGCAAGAAGGTCAACACCCTGTTGGGAGAAATGCAGAAGCACCGGGTCCACATTGCCATGGTGGTGGACGAATATGGGGGCACAGCCGGTCTGGTGACCATCGAAGATATTTTGGAAGAAATCGTGGGCGACATCCAGGACGAATACGACGCGGAAGAGGATACCTACGTCTTGCCCCTGGGCGACAACAGCTACCTGCTCAATTCTCGTCTGGACGTCTATTCCCTGTCCAAACTGTTGGACGTGGAGCTGCCGGATGAAGATGCCGACACCCTGGGAGGACTGATCTACAGCCTCCTGGGCCATGTGCCTGAACAGGGCGAATCTGTCACCTTCGCCGGCTGGCACTTCACCGTGCTTTCCCTGGATGGGCGACGGATCGACCAGGTGCGCGCCGATCCAGTGACCGAATCGGCCAACCCGGAAGAGGAGTCCACAGAACAAGAAGGCAGGCGCTTCTCGGAGCAAAAGCGCTCCGTTTTGAACCTGTCCGCGTCGGAATAAAGCTCCGCCTGCTCCAGCGTGGATACGGTCAGGTGCCCGGTACAGAGCCGGCACAGATGCGGTCCTAATTCAACTCAGCTTCAACACGGACTCAGCCAAGACTCTGCACAGAGACTCCGCAAAAAGGTGCAAGATGCCATCACCGCAGCAGCGTTCCAGGTTGGTAGAAGAAGCCCTGCTGGCCCGTCAACGAGCCTATGCGCCGTACAGCCGGTATCAGGTGGGCGCGGCCGTACTGACCGCGGACGGCCAGATCTATGTGGGCTGCAACGTGGAGAACGCAGCCTATCCGGCCACCATCTGTGCAGAGCGGGTGGCCCTCACCAGCGCGGTGGCCAACGGCCAGCGGGATTTTGTGGCCCTGGCCGTGGCCACTGCCGACGGGGGCACCCCCTGCGGCATCTGCCGGCAGGTGATGGCCGAACTGGGCCCTGCCATGGAGGTCTACCTGGTGAATGGCCAGGGGCAGGTGGTCCACAGCACCACGGTAAAAGCCCTGTTGCCCGATTCTTTCTCGGCAGCCAGCTTGATTGCCGGCACGTCCGGCGGATGACTCCCGGCTCAACTGCCATCTGGCGCGCTGTCTGCCCTCCGCTCCCTTTGCATCCATCTTCCCCTACGTTATAATCCACCGTATGAACGTACCGGCACTCCTGGCCACCTACCAATTACGCCAGCGGGAGTATCTGCTACGCATTACCCGTGCCATGACCTCCCGCCTGGACCTGCCCAGCCTGCTCAAGCTGATCTTGAGCAGCGCCGCAGAGCTGGTGGGTTGTCGCGCGGGGCTGATTGCCCTGGAGCAGGAACCGACCGAGTTTTTGCCCAGGCAAGCCATCCTGCCCCGCTTTCAGATCCGCGCCATCTACAACATTTCGCCCCAATCCTTGCCGGCCTTTGAACCCCTGTTGGACGTCATTCCCCTGATTGCCCGGGGCGTGGAGGACGACGAAGGGAACGACCCCCTGGACTCCTACTATCTGGATCTGCAGGCGCGGGTCCGCCAGGTGGAGGAGCGGCTGGGCATTCCCCTGGGACAGGTGGTGGGGTTGCCCCTCTTTTTCGAAGATGAACTGCTGGGCATCATCTTTCTCTTCCGCACAGAATACGCCTTTACCGAAATGGACTGGCAGTTCCTGGAAGGCTTCGCCAACCAGGCCGCCATCGCCGTGCGCAATGCCCGGCTCTACCACCAGCTAGAGACCGAGCGCAGCCGTCTGGCCACCATCATTGAAAACAGCGCCGACGGCATCATGATCCTGAACGGGGAGCGCCGGGTGATGGTGATCAACCAGGCCCTGGCCGCCATGGTGGGTATGACGCCAGAAGAGGCTCTGGGACGCCCCTGCCACGAAGTGCTCGCCCTGGAAAACGTCCAGGGCGATGACCTCTGCCAGGCGGAATACCCCATGGAGATGCTGCCCCGGGAAGGCCTGCGCTGTGAGGGGGACCTGTACCGGCCCGGCGGCGGGCGTGTCACCGTTTCCGTCATCTACACGCCTCTGTACGATGAGGCCAACCGGCTGGTGAACATCATCGTCAACGTCCACGACATTACCCGCTTCCGGGAAGAGGAGGAGATGAAGTCCACCTTCACCTCCATCATCAGCCATGAGCTGAAAACGCCAGTGGCCCTGATCAAAGGCTATGCCCAGACCCTGGCCCGGCCGGATGTGGAATGGGATCAAGAAACGGCCCGGCAGGGGCTTCAGATCATCGAAGAGGAAGCGGATCGCCTGGAGATGCTGATCAACAATCTGTTGGATGTCAGCCGCATCCAGGCCAGCGGTCTGCGCCTGGACTACGCCGACGTCAATCTCCAGGCCCTGGCCCAGAAAGTGGCCGAAGCCTACCGCACCCAGACGAATACCCATCAGATCGAGCTGGATTTTCCCCATGAGCTGCCCCTGGTCTGGGGCGACGAGGAGCGCCTGCGCCAGGTGTTGACCAACCTGGTCAGTAACGCCATCAAGTACTCGCCCGATGGGGGCATCATCCGCATCGGCGGCTGGACGGACCAGGGCGACGGCACCCAGCCGGACCAGACCCGGGTCGTCCTCTATGTGGCCGATCAGGGCATCGGCATTCCACCCGAGGAGATTCCCCACATCTTCGACCGGTTCTACCGGGTGGACAGCAGCCTGCGCCGCAGCACGGCCGGTACAGGCCTGGGGCTCTTCCTGGCCAAAGCCATCGTCGAAGCCCACGGCGGCCAGATCTGGGTGCGCAGCGAACCGGGCAAAGGGACCACCTTCTTCTTCTCCCTGCCGGTGAGCCAAGGCCAGGATGCAACCACCCAAACCATCAACCATCCCTGATCGATTCAGCCAGCTTCATTTGGAGTAGATCCATGCCGAGAGAAAATGAAACGCGCACCCCACGAAGCCTGGGACGGCTTGCCGCCGCGCTGGTGGTCGCACTGCTGATCATTGCGGTCGCCTCGTGGCAGGTGACCGCTTCCAGCCCCCTGCAGCAGGACGAGCCGGGGGCCACGCTGGATCCGGAGGTGCGCGCGGCCTTGCAGGTCGCGGTGGCGGAAGTGGCCGCGCGGCTATATGATCTGCCGGAGCCCACGCCCCCACCTCCTGCCGAAAGCCCAATCCTCCTGCCCACGCCGACACCCCAACCACCCACCGCCCAGGAGGCCGAACAGCCCGCCGGCGAAGCGGAGCCTGCCCCGACCGAGGAACCCGCCCCCGCTCCACCGCCTGCGGAAACCGGAGAGGCGGCCCTCTTGCCCCACAGGGTGCAGGGGGTGACCCTGCAGGTCCCGACAAGCTGGACGGTGTTGGAAGGGCGCTTCGGCAGCCTTCTGAACCTGGCCGTTCCCGGCACGAATTTTATTGGCGTGCTTCAGGGGAGCATGGAGCAGGATCTGCCCGGCCTGTTGGGGGTCGTCGTCCTCCGGGATCAGGCCCAGGCACTGGTGCGCCAGATCGATGAAAATGGGGAGCTGATCGGGGTAACCACCCGGCTCACCAGCCAGCGGTTGCCCCTGGTTCGAATCGACTTCCGGGCCAACTTCCAGGGCAGTGATGGGCAGGGCGCCCTCTATCTCGTCTCGCCCGGCGCCACCGCCTACCTGCTCATCACCTTTGCCCCCGCGGCCGATTGGGAGGCCCTGGAGCCCACGGTCGATCTGGTCGCCCAGAGTATCTTCTTCGATCCCTTCCAGATCACCCTGACCGCTGCGGAAGGGCGGGAGCTGCTCTACACCCACAGCGATGGCTCCCTGAGCCTGACCGTGCCGGTCAACTGGCAGGTCACCGAGACGGGCCAGGAGATGCCGGCTCTGTTGGTGGCTGATCCCTCCTTTGCCATCGTTGCGGCGATAGGGCACGAGGCACCCCTGCCCGCCGATCTGGCCGATGAACTGGGCCAGATTTTGGCAGCTGCCCCGCAGACGCCCACCCTGGACACCGCGCTGCTCCAGGCGTTGCAGGAGGCTGTGCTTTCGGCGCTCAACATTCTGCCCGGGGAGCTCACGCTGGATGAAGCTGCCACCCAGGCGTTTGTGGCCGATGGGCAGGTGACTATCCGGCTGGTGGGTACCACCGAACTGGAGCCCGGACTTCCCCTGACGCTGATCGCCTACGCGCGAATTCACCAGGCTGGCGTTCTGCCCGCGCTGGTTTTTGGCGATCTGACACAGATTCTGGAGCGGGAGCCTTCCCTGTTGGCGATCCTGAATACGGTGACCGCTACACCTTAAGGGCGGCTTTCAGGCGATGCGCCCGGCAGGGGGCTGTATTCCGGAAGCCAGAGGGTAAAGGTGCTGCCCTGCTGCACCTGGCTTTCCACGGTGATGCGGCCATTGTGGGCCTGGGCAATCCACTGGGCGATGCTCAGGCCCAGGCCGCTGCCGCCCATCTCCCGACTGCGGGCCTTATCCGCGCGGTAAAAGCGGTCGAAGATCTGGGCCTGCTCTTCCTCACTGATCCCAATCCCCGTATCGCTCACGGCTACCTTCACCCAGCCATCCCGATTCTCCAGGCTGAGGGTGATGACCCCGCCGCTGGGCGTGTACTTGATCGCGTTGTCCGTCAGGTTCAACAACAGTTGGCGCAGGCGCTCCGGATCGCCCAGAACCATGGCCTGATCTTCGCTGCCCAGGCGAATCTCCAGGGCCCCTGCGCCCTTGCGCTGCTCGGCCATGCGCCGGGTGCGCCGGTAGACATCCAGGAGCAGGGTGTCCATCTCCACCGGCTGGAGTTGAAGTTGCAGGGCGCCGCTGTCCGCCTGGGCCAGCAGCAGGAGGTCGCTGACCATGTTGCTCATGCGCGCGGTTTCGCTCTCGGCTTCGTTCAGCGTCTCCTGCAAGGTCTCGTGGAGGAGGGGAGTACGGCTGCCGCTGCTGGCCGCGGTGATGAGCATCCGCCGGAGCAGCTCCAGGTTCCCCTGCACCGTGGTCAGGGGCGTGCGGAGTTCATGGCTCACATCCGCGATGAGCCGCTCCTGGGTGCGGAACAGTTGCTGAATCCGGTCCAACATGCTGTTGAAGGTGGCGGCCAGCTGGCCTACCTCGCTGGCGTCGTTGGGAATGTTCAGCCGTTGGCCCAGGTCCCTGGCCCGGCTGATGCTACTGGCCGTCTGGGTGATGGTGTCCAGGGGGGCCAGGGCCCGGCGGGCCAGGAAAGCGCCCACCACCGCGGCAATCAACAGGCTCAGCGCAGTCCCCAGGATGAGGAACTGGCTCACCTTGGCCAGGGTCTCCTGAACACCCCGCACCGGTTTGATGACCTGGACGGCCCCGACGATGGCGTTGTTGGCGATGATGGGCACGCTGTAGACCAGGAGCAGGGTGTCATCCTTGCTGATGGTATAAAACCGGTACGGTTGACCGGTCCGGACGGCTTCCAGGGCCTGGCTGTCGGTTTGGATGGACATGGGACCCAGGTTGCTGCTGCGTTTCAGGATGGTGCCGTTCAGGTCGATGATCTGAACCCCCACCGAACGGGCGAAGAAATCCAGCTCTGGGAATTGGATGCGGGTGGGGTTGTTGCGGATAATGAGCACGTCGAGCTGGAGTTGCTGGGTCAGTGCGTTGGCCACCTCGGCGGCCTGGCGGGCGGCTTCCTGATTGACTTGGGCCCACAGGTTGGCGGCCAGCGCGGAGTAGAAAATCACCGAGAAGAGGATGAGGGTGGCGCCCAGCAGGGCAGTATACCAGAGGGTGAGACGCAGACGAATGGTCATGGGGAATTCCGGACGCACCGACAGAGGGGTCCTGTCCCTGGCCTGGGCGGCTGTTGGATCTGGATTCTCTGCGTGGCGTGCTCGGCGGTCGTCCATGCCGCCAGCATACGCGACTCAGTTGAGATGGATATGAAAGCCTGCTGAGAATTCAGTGAAAAAGGGGAGGCGCCCGGGCCCATGGTCACGACGATTGTTCCCGCAGGGTATAACCCACCCCGCGCACCGTCTGGATCAGGCGAGGTTTGCCGCCGGCCTCCAGTTTGGCCCGCAGATAGCGCACGTAAACCTCGATGATGTTGCTTTCCCCGCCAAAGTCGTAGTTCCAGATGTGTTCGTAAATCAGTTCCCGGGTGAGAACCTGGCTGGGGTGGCGCATGAAGAGCTCCAGGAGGTCGAACTCCTTGGCGGTCAGCTGGATTTCGTCCTCGCCCCGGAAGACCTGCCGGGTTCGGGGGTTGAGGGTGAGGTCGGCATAGCGCAAAACTTCCGGCGTGGCTTCCAGCCGATGCCGCCGGAAGAGGGCCCGTAGCCGGGCCAGCAGTTCATCCAGGGCAAAGGGCTTCACCATGTAATCGTCGGCGCCGGCGTCCAGCCCGGTGACCCGGTCCGAGACCGCATCCCGGGCGGTCAGGATCAGGATGGGCACGGTGGAAGCCTTGCGCAGGCGGCGGCACACTTCCAGCCCATCGATGCCCGGCAACATGAGGTCCAGGATAACGGCATCGGGGACGCTTTCCCGCAGGCAGCGCAGCGCTGTCTCCCCGTCCTCCGCTGTGTCCACCTCGTAGCCTTCGAAGATCAGGCTTCGGCGCAGTAGATCCCGAATGCGCCGATCATCTTCAACGACCAGAATCCGTTCTGCCATGATTTCCGTTGTTCCCCGGCTCTTGTACACACCCCTGCCGCTTCTCCGTTTCTCTCCTCTCCAGAGGTGACGGCCACCTTCGATTGTAGGCCACGCCCGAACCGGTGTCAAATCCACCCCGCTGGGGCGGACAACGTGCAATCCCCGGGTAGGGGTGATACAATAGGCTTTGCACAATTCTATTTTCCCCAGGGAACAGCATGTCTGTTCCAGTTTCCTCAGGAACAGCGTGGCTGTTCCAGGCAAAAGGAGATGGACAAAAAATGGCTGCAGAGAACTACCGAATTGAGCGAGACAGCTTGGGCGAAGTGAAAGTGCCGGCCGATGCGCTTTACGGCGCCCAAACCCAGCGTGCCGTGGAGAATTTCCCCATCAGCGGGCTCCGCTTTCCCCGCCCCTTTATTCGGGCGCTGGGCATGATCAAGCGGGCTGCTGCCATGGTCAACCAGGAGTTGGGCCTCATGGAGGCGGACATGGCAGAGGCCATCCAGGCGGCTGCCCTGGAGGTGGAAGAGGGGAAGCATGATGCCCACTTCCCCCTGGATATCTTTCAGACCGGCTCCGGTACCAGCACCAACATGAATGCCAACGAGGTGATCGCCACCCTGGCCTCCGCCCGCCTGGGCCGTCGAGTTCATCCCAACGATCACGTGAACATGAGTCAGAGCAGTAATGACGTGATTCCCACGGCCATCCACGTGAGCGCTTACCTCCTGGTGGCGGAAGAGCTGTTGCCGGCGTTGCGCCATCTGCATCAGACCTTGACCGAAAAGGCCGCGTCCGTAGACCACGTGGTGACCACCGGGCGCACCCACCTGATGGACGCCATGCCGATCCGCCTGGGCCAGGAGGTGGGTGGCTGGGCCAGCCAGATCGCCCACGGTATCGACCGGATCCAGGCCAGCCTGCCCCGTCTGGCTGAACTGGCCCAGGGGGCCACGGCCGTGGGCACCGGCATCAACGCCCACCCGGAGTTTGGCCGGCGGATCGCTGCCCGGCTGAGTGAGCTGAGTGGTCTGCCCTTTGTGACCAGCAGCAATTATTTTGAAAGCCTGAGCGCCCAGGATGCTGCCGTGGAATTGAGTGGCCAGTTGAAGACGGTGGCCGTCAGCCTGATGAAGATTGCCAACGACCTGCGCTGGATGAACAGCGGCCCCATCGCCGGGATCGCGGAGATCGTGCTGCCCGCGCTACAGCCCGGCAGCAGCATCATGCCGGGCAAGATCAACCCGGTCATTCCGGAGGCCGTTACCATGGTCTGCGCCCAGGTGATGGGCAACGACGTGACCATCGGGGTGGCGGGGCAGTCGGGAAACTTCCAGCTGAATGTGATGTTGCCCGTCATCGCCTACAATCTGCTGCAAAGCATTCAGTTGTTGGCCAACGGCAGCCGCGTCCTGGCGGACAAGGCGATCCGGGACTTCACGGTGAATGAGGAACGCATCGCCGCGCTGGTTGGGCGTAACCCCATCCTGGTGACCGCGCTGAACCCCATCATCGGCTACGAAAAGGCGGCCCAACTGGCCAAGAAGGCCTACGCAGAGGGACGCTCCATCAAAGAGGTGGCCTTGGAGATGACCGATCTGTCCTCTGAGGAACTGGATCGAATTCTGGATCCCCGGAAGCTGACCGAAGGGGGCATTCAAGCAGCCTGACCACCTGTGAAACCGGTGGTTTCTGCCAGAGCCGTCGCCAATGAAAAAGGGACCCGGTCCATGGACCGGGTCCCTTGATTTTTCCTGGCTGTCAGGCGGAGCCGGGAAGGTCAGGGCAGGTAGCTGAGGGGATTGCGGGGAACGCCCTGGTAACGAATTTCGAAGTGGAGGTGGGGCCCTGTGCTGTTGCCGGTGTTGCCCACTGCACCCACCTGTTGTCCCCGCACCACATTCTCGCCCGGCCGCACGTAGATGCTGCTCAGATGGGCGTACAGGGTCACAAAGCCGTTGCCATGGTCGATGATCACATGGTTGCCGTAGCCGGCATTCCATCCGCCCCGGGCCACGGCCACATAGCCGGAGTCAGCCGCTTTGACAGGGGCCCCAGTCCAGGAGCCGATGTCGATGGCCGCGTGACCACCCCAGTAGCGCTGGGTGATGGAGCCGCTGGTGGGCCAGACGAAGGCGCCGGAGCCTTTGGTGGCGCTGCCTGGCACCACAGCCCCCTCATAGGCCACCACGTAGGGCGCGGAGTACGGCTTGGTGCCGCCCGGCATGACCAGTTGGGTGCCCACCACCAACGGAGCGTTGGGGTCGGTCAGGCCGTTGCCTGGATAGTTCAAAATATCCTCAACGCTGATTTTGTATTTGGCGGCCAGGGAAGAGAGCGTGTCGCCAGGGCTGACGGTGTGGATGGCGCCATCGATGGGCAGGATTTTCAAAGTGTCACCCGGGCGGATGATGTCTGGATTCACTTCAATACTGGGATTCGACCACTGGATGGTTTCGGGCTGCAGGCCAAATTTCTCTGCAATGCCAACCACAGTGTCGCCCGGCTGAACCACGTACGTCTGAATCTCGTAGCTGTCTGCCTCGCGCTTCTTCTCGTGGACCACGGTGAAGGGGACCGTCGCCCGCTGCAGCAGCACGTTGGTGGGTGCCGTTACACCGCCGGTATCGGCCAGGGTGCTGACGAGGCTGTGGCTGACGTCAGGAGCGACTTCGCCGCCGATGGGGCCGCTGGCGAAGGTGCGCAAGGAGATGTTCCAGCTCGGCATTTCGATCCGGCTGAAGATCAGCACCAGGGCCGCCACCATCAGAACCGAGAAGTGGCTGGCCAGGCGCAGGGGCGTCACCTGGTCTGAAAAGGAGCGCCGAATTTGTTCGTGCCACTTCTGCAGCAGCCCTTCCAGGGGTGGATGAGCCAGGGACGAAGACCCTCCCCATTCAGCGGTGCCAGGCTGCTGGATGGATGCGGCCTGGGTGGATACATTGGGACGGGAGGGCGGGGGAAAGGAGGTGGTCGGTTCTAAGGCTGTGCCCTGGCGGGTCGGGGGGAAGGGCGAGTTCTCGGCTCGATAATAGGCGTAGGAGGATAATTCCTGTCCACTGCGGCTGTAACTACTCCTGCGCTCAGGTGTGGAACCTTCGTGCCCAGTGTCGTTACCGTACGCCGAGTTTGAATCTGATGACATATGAAGGTGTCTCCGTGTGCCGTGCGTAACGATAGTGAAAGCGTCAATCTTGCGGACACTTTCGATCATCCAACGGCGTTCATATGACGGTCCTTTCGTCTACCGCCTGTTCAGTTTGCTGCTCATTCTACCCCAGCCCATCTAACCGGCGGAGTATTCCGCCCGGGTTTGCTGCACGAGTCGGGCGGGATGACCAGCTGCTCTGCTGCCGACAGACGAGTGCCGACAGACGAGGTACCAGCGGACGAGCGGACCAATCATGGTGGCGGATTATAGCACGGCTGGGGGGCATCGCCAATCTGCGAATGGGCTTTCCACGGCTCAAAATACGACAAAAAGCCCATCTTTTCAGGGTTCGCTGAGAAATCGTCAGACTTTCGTAGGTTTTTCGTAAGTGGAAGGGGTTGCAGCAGGAGAAGAGGGTAGAGCGGGCCTGGAGCCGGTTGACCCCAGGCCCGGGCGAGGTGCTCAGCGCTTGGTAAGGGTGTCTAAAAATTCCCGGTTGTCCCGGGTGCGGCTGAGCCGTTCCACAATGGGCAGAATGGCTTCGTTGCCGCCCCCCATGGCGTCGATCATGCGGCGCAGGGTGTAGACCTTGGCCAGGGTCTCGGGATCCAGCAGCTTTTCTTCGGCGCGGGTGCCGCTGCGCTCGATGTCGAAGGCCGGGAAGATGCGGCGTTCGGCCAGCTTGCGGTTCAGGTGGAGCTCCATGTTGCCGGTGCCCTTGAACTCTTCATAAATGACATCATCCATGCGGCTGCCGGTGTCCACCAGGGCTGTGGCGATGATGGTCAGGCTACCCCCTTCTTCGATGTTGCGGGCAGCGCCGAAGAAGTGCTTGGGCGGATACAGGGCCGCTGGATCGATACCACCCGACAGGGTCCGGCCCGAGGGGGGCACGGTCAGGTTGTAGGCCCGGGCCAGGCGGGTGATGCTATCCAGCAGGATGACCACGTCCTTGGCGCTCTCCACCAGCCGTTTGGCCCGCTCCAGGGCCATTTCGGCCACCCGCACATGATTCTGCACCGGTTCGTCAAAGGTGCTGCTGATGACTTCCGCCTCGACGGAGCGGTCCATGTCGGTCACCTCTTCCGGCCGTTCGCCGATGAGGACGACCATCAGGTGGAGATCCTTGTAGTTGGTGCTGAGGCCGTTGGCGATGCGCTTGAGGATGGTGGTCTTGCCGGCTTTGGGCGGGCTGACGATCAGGCCACGCTGACCTCGGCCGATGGGGGCCAGCAGGTCAATCAGCCGGGTAGAAATGATGTTGGGGCGGGTTTCCAGCACCAGTTGTTCATTGGGAAAAATGGGGGTGAGCCGGTCGAACAGGGGGCGACGTTTGGCCTCTTCTGGGTCCAGCCCATTGACCGCTTCGACCTTAAGCAGGCCGTGATATTTTTCCGTATCCTTGGGCGGGCGAACCTGGCCGATCACCAGGTCGCCGGTGCGCAGGCCGAAACGCCGTATCTGGCTCTGGCTGACGTAGACATCTTCTGGGCCGGGCAGCAGGTGATCGCTGCGCAGAAAACCAATCCCATCCTGGACGATTTCCAGGATGCCGCCGCCAAAGATGTAGCCCTGGCTTTCGGCATTGGCCCGCAAGAGCCGCATGATCAGATCATACTTTTTAAGCCGGGTGTAGCCGGTGATATCCATGGAGCGCGCGATTTCGCGTAGCTCTTCCAGGTTCAGGGCTTCTAACTGGGAAATGGTCATGGAACTTAATTGTTGCTCTGTCATATTATGGGTTCCTTTGGCTTTGTCTCCGCGCCAGACACATGTCTTGTTTCATTTTGATTTCTGTTGAAACAACCTGTCTGGGCACACCTGTCTGGGCTGTCGGTATTTCGTAAATTACGGTGAATAGAATGACGGTGAAAAGATTTAGTGAATTGAATGATAGAGAAAACCCGTATGGTGGGTTTTTCGCCTGGATGGTTCGCCCGTATGGAATATCTGGTGGCTGCCATGATGGGCCGCCATCAAGATGGACGACCCGGTTTTCATCGGGCCGGGCTCTGACGGCGTTGTCCTGGACTCGTCGTTACGGGTGCGCGGCGTGCGAGCGGGCAGACGGGCGAGGGGGACATTAAAGCAGATTCGGTGGCCGTCTGATCGGGTCTCGGCCTGGCAGGAACTTGCCGTCCTCTGCAAGTGGCGAGACGCGGCAGATTTTTTCGGAGGTTTCCTACGGATTTTCGAACCGTAGAGTGACTGCCGTAGATCTTCTGCCGTGGTGCCCAGGCCCGCCGAAGCAGACCTGTCAGGCTGACACTGGTCATCCGTCCCACCCGATGGCGGGGGACCCGGCATCCTTGCACGGGCGATGGCTGCCGTAACGGCAACAAGGCACGCCAGCTTTTTCGTTTGGGTGTATGATGACTGTACTTGTCTGGTGGACCCTCACCGGAAATTCTGGCGCCTGGACTCAGCGCTTTTCGCCTACTGGCATAAAACCGCCATTCAAGCCCGTCGGGCGCTTGCTTCAAAGATTACTACAGAAAGATTACTACTGTCTGGCGTCAAGACCCCCAGCAGAAATTCGGTGGCCCTTTCTCTTGCGGAAACGATCGGCGAATTTCTGCCGGGATCTACTGCCAATTCAGTGGAGTGAAACGTGTGTGGTGCCTGCAGATAGGGCGCAAACCAGTTGCTTACACTGAGGGTCGCTAAGCTGAGTCCTGAGGGCTTAGAACTCGTCTGCATTATAGCAACGGTTTGGGATATCGTCAACTAGGAATTTGTCTGGCGAGCAGTCCCCCAAATGGCGTAAGGCCCTACGACATAAGCAGCAGGGGCGATATGCGCAACCTGCTGCCTATGTCGGTTGAACGGGACAGGGAGCTCCTACATCTACCAGTCCCACACGCCTGCAATCTCCCGCAGGGCTTCCACATCCACGATGTTGATGCGGCGATAGCCCAGCTCCACGATCCCCTGCCGCTTGAAGTCCCGCAGGATGGCACTCACCGTCTCCCGGTAGGTCCCCAAATGATCGGCCAGGGATTGATGGCTGACCCCCTTGATGAGGCCGTTTTGATTGCCACTCAAGTCCAACAACAGCATGGCCAGCCGCTCCGGCAGCTTCTTGTAGGCCACGTCTTCCAGGCTGTTTTCCACCTGGAGCAGCCGCTCACCGTAAGTTTGGAGCATGCCCCAGCCCAGGATGGGATACTGCATGGTCATGTTCCGCGCCTCGTGGGCCGGTATGACCCACACAGCCACATCCTCTGCCGCTTCCACAAAAATGTTGGGGTCTCCAGGGTTGTCCAGGGCGCCTTCCCCGAAGATGGCCCCTGGCTCCAGGGTGCCGATCACCAGGCGTCGCCCTTCGTTGTTGGTGCACACCATGTTGACCTTGCCGCTCATCAGCAGATACATCTTGCTGGCCAGGTCATCGGGTGTGGCAACCACCTTGCCCCGTTCGATATGTTGGATGGAGATGGCCTTGTCGAAGGCCGGATCCTCCTCGCGCAGGGCGGTAAGCGCCTGGGTTAAGCTACTGTATCCTTGAGCGGGATGTCCGGCAGTGGCCGTCTGCGAAGACAACTGTGTTGTTTGCCAATCCCGAGTCTGGTATGTCATGGCCATGGGTCCTTTCTGCGTGTCCAGCTGAATCCGGGGCGGCCGTTCCGGCCGAACCCGGTGCCTACCCATTGTAACGTCTGATGTTCCCTCTGGGTTTCCGATGGGTCTATGCCAGAGCAATTCAGGCCCGTTAAGGGATGATATCCGCCCATGAATGCCCGGCGAACATCTGTTGTTTCGTAAAATAAGTGCAATTAGTGGACATGTGTTGTGCGTGTATTGTACACGCGGTAGTCGATTTTGTCCAGTATTCCATTCATGCACCCCACCGCCGGTTCAGTCTTCTGGGCAAAGCGAGGTGCGTGTGCCCCTATCACTGACTGGGGGCCTATGTACATCATCGGGTGCTGGACGACACCTCGTACCGATTGCATCATGAAATCATGGGTACCACTTCACAAAACAATCGGTAGCCGATACCTCACGGTAGAAAGCTCAACGGTAGAAAGCTCAACGATAGAAGCTCACAGGCTCCTTCCCTCTACCATAGCAGAAAACAATATGAAAAAGATTGGAGGAATGTTGGTATTGTATTAACGTTTTGGCGATCTTTTTCAGATTATCCGGATGACGCAGGCCAATCGCCCGGAGCGCGCCGGAATCACGTCGGGTTCAGGATGTGGGCGGGAAGGAAGGTACAACGGGCGGTACTCAGGGGCGGGATGGGGTGTTGACGGGAGCCTGACCGTTGTGTGCCAGGGCACCCAGCCACCTCAGCAGGACCTGCCAGCGTTCCTGCTGGGCAACGGGGAGAAGGGTCATTGCCTGGGGCAGGGCCGCGGGCCCCAGGGAAGCGCCGCTCTGATAGCTCTGGGCCACCAGACGGCTGCACGCCACAGCGACCTGCCGCGCCGGATCCGGCAGGTGGATCAGGGTGGTGGCTGCCAGCGCGCCCGAGCGGAGCAGCTCCTGCAAGGTCTGGAAGCCATCGGCCGGTTGACCGAACAGCCGACGCAGGTGCCCCTCGCTGACCGTCTGCAGCGCCTGGGCAAAGATGGTTACCACCTGGGCGTTCTCAGTGCGGGCCGCCATCTGGGCCGCCCGGCTAAAACAGTAGTCGCCGGCCAGGATGGTGCTGCCGATCAAGGATTTGTCCAGATGGTAGTTTTCACCGTCCGGGGTTCGGGTCAGCAGGCCATGGACGTTCAGGGCCAGAAACAGCGTTTCCAGCGCGGTGGCCAGGGCCAGCCGTGCTTCCCGGTATCGGTCAGGCTCTGCCCCGTTCACCCCGGCCGCCAGCACCACGGCCGCCCGGATCAGGGGGTAGGACTCGGAAAGCTGCGGGCGCACCAGGGAGGCCAGGGGTTCCTGGAGCTCCTCCACGGTGGCCAGCAGATTTTGTTCGACAACGGCCAGTTCTTGCTGATAATCCCTTGGTAACATGTCGGGTTAATCCCTGTTGAATTTGCCCCGGCGCGCCAATATCGGGCATCTGTATGAATCCTAACACAGATTGGGGCAGCCTTCAATCCCGGCCCAGGGCGGCGTTAGCATTCGCGCCGGCCAATCGGGGCGCAAGGGACAGACATGGGCTCAGACCAGGCTTCGGTCCGCGTACAGGCGGCCAGGCCCCTGAACGGCCACCGGCCGTCGCTCCCGCAGGGATTGCTCCACGGCCAGGGCAGCCACCAGGCTCTGGACGCCATCGACGCCGCTGGCCAGCAGGGGGCCCTCCCCTCGCACCGCACGGTTGAAATGGGCCACGGCTTGGTGCCAGGCCGTCGGGACTGTGGGGACCGCCACTGGCGTCAACTGGCCATGGCGCGCCAGATAGAGTTCTCCTGGCCCTTCACCCGCCAGGCAATGGCGGGCGATCAGGCTACCGGTGCTTCCATAGATCTCCACGCAGGTGGGTAGGTGGGGGACGAGGAAGGAATCGTGGAGCTGGACGAAGATGCCGTGACGGCGCAGATGGACGGTAGTCAGGACCTCTTCTGGTACCTTCTGCCCCAGGAGTTGCTGGGTGCTGATGGCCTGTACCTGATCAATTTCGTCCCGGAAGAGAAAGCGGAGCAGATCCAGGTCGTGGAGGGTGCGGTCCAGGATGACACCCCCGCCGTTGGGTTCCAGGCGCCAGCTCTGCAGGTCCGGCGGCAGGAGGCGGCTGTTCCGAATCCGCCCGCCCAGCGGATCGCCGATGGCTCCTTGGGCCAGCATCAGCCGTAGCCGATTCAAGGCCGGATCGGCCCGGTGTACATGGTTGATTCCCAACAACAGCCCCCGACTGGCGGCTGTGTGGGCCAGGGTTTCGGCTTCTGCCTGGGTCAGGGCCAGAGGCGTCTCGCACAGGACATGCTTGCCGGCGTTCAGGGCGGCCATGGCAGCCACGAAGTGGTGACGAGGGTGGGAGCTGATGTAGACGCAGGTCACCGCGGGGTGGTGGAGTAGATCTGCCAGGTTGACGAAGGCGTGGGGAATCTGGTGGGCCGCGGCGAAGGCCCGGGCCCGGGCTTCACTGTGGCTGAAAATCCCCACCACCCACGAGCTGAGGACCGGGTCTCCGCCTGCTGGCGAAGGCAGGGGGGGGTGCTCGCGGATGGCGGGCACCATCTGGCGGGCCGCCACCCGGCTGGCGCCCATCAGCGCCCAGCCCAGGGAAGCTTCCCCGCGCCGGGCCTGTATCCAGGGTCGATGGAAGGGACTGCCTGTATGCTCCACAGCAGTATGCGGTCCAGCTTTCGGTCGGCCAGGGGCCTGTCCCTGGTGGTGGGCTCAGGACGGCTCAGGGAGGGGCGTTCCGCCCGCCGGCGGTCGGGCTCACTCTTCGGCGCCGGCAATGACCCGGTAGAGGTGGTCCAGGTCTTCGTCGCTGTAGAAGTGTACCACCAGCTTGCCGGTGCCATCGGGATTCCGGTTCAGGTGGACGCGGGTTCCCAGGGCCGCCCGGAAGCGGTTTTCCAGGTGGGCCAGCATTTCCCGCCAGGGATCTTCCGGGGTGTCCGGCGTTGGGTCTGGTTCGGCCCGGGTCAAGACTTGGCGCACCAGCTGTTCCGTCTGGCGCACGTTGAGCCCTCGGGAGACCACCTGTTCCAGGGCCTGGAGCATGGTGGGCGGATCCGGCAGGGCCAGCAGGGCCCGGGCGTGGCCGGCGCTGATTTTTTCGTCGATAAGCGCCTGTTGGACCGGTACAGGCAACTGCAGGAGGCGGACGCTGTTGGCGATGGCCGAGCGGCTCTTGCCCACCCGTTCGGCGATTTCGGCCTGGGTCAGGTGAAATTCTTCCATCAGCACCTGATAGGCGGTGGCTTCTTCCAGGGGGTTCAGATCGGCCCGCTGGACGTTCTCCACCAGGGCCCATTCCATGAGCTGTTGGGGCGTGGCCTCCCGCAGGATGGCGGGGACCTCTGCCAGTTGGGCCAGGCGGGCAGCCCGCCAGCGTCGTTCTCCGGCAATCAGCCAGTAGCGGTCGGGCTCGTCTGGCGCGCGGGTGACAATGAGGGGCTGGATGATGCCATGTTCCCGGATGGAGGCTGCCAGCTCCTGGAGGGCTCCTTCGTCAAAATGGCTGCGGGGCTGGCGGGGATTGGGGCGGATGGCGTCCACCGCCACCATCTGGACGCTCTCGTGGCCGGGGAGCGCCTCCGCCGTCTCCAGGGGGGGCTGTGCCTGGGTGTTGACGATCAGGGCGCCCAGCCCTTTCCCCAGGCCTCGCTTTTTTGCCGTTCCACTCTTGTCCATGTGGTGCTTTTCCTCCTCAGGGGCCGCCCTGGTTCAGGGGGAATCTGCCAGCCGAGGCGGGAATGACCCGGCTGTGAACCGTGTCCCCTACGCCTCGTTGCCAACCAGGTTAGGGGACCGCTTTTCTTCACGGGCCATGAACTCTTCAGCCAGGGCCCGATAGGCCAGGGCGCCCGCGCTGTTCGGGGCATAGCTCAGGATGGTCTGACCGTAGCTGGGGGCCTCACTCAGGCGGACGTTACGGGGGATGATGGTGTTGAACACCTGGTCGGGGAAATACTGGCAGACTTCTTCGGCCACCTGTTGCCCCAGGTTGGTGCGGGCATCGTACATGGTGAGAAGAACGCCTGCAATGGTCAGCCGGGCGTTGAGCACCTCCCGCACCTGCTGAATGGTCTGGAGCAGCAGGCTCAACCCTTCCAAAGCCAGGTATTCACACTGGACGGGGATGATCACCCCGTGGGTGGCGGCAGTGAGGCCGTTGATGGTCAACAACCCCAGGCTGGGCGGTTCGTCGATGAGAATGTAGTCATAGCTCTCGTGCAGGGGCATCAGCGCCCGTTCCAGCAGCCGCTCCCGGGCCATGAGCCGGGCCATTTCCACCTCGGCGCCCGCCAGATCCGTCGTCGCCGGGATCAGGTCCAGGCCCACCCAGTCGGTCAGGGTCAGGGCTTCCTGGATGGGCACCCGGTCGATGAGCACGTTGTAGAGGCTGACGGAGAGGGAGCGGGGATCCACCCCCAGGCTGGTGGTGGCATTGCCCTGGGGATCGCCGTCCACCACCAGGACCCGTCGACCCGCGGCGGCCAGGTAGGCCCCCAGGTTGACGGTGGTGGTGGTTTTCGCCACGCCTCCCTTTTGATTGGCAATTGCGTAGATTTTGGCGGTCATGGCTCTCGACTTTAGCGTACCCCAATGGGATCAAGTATCCCTTTGGCTGGCATTCATCCACCGCTATCCTTGCGGCGTAGATTGGCGCCACAGATTTCACGGATTACACAGATGGATTACACAGATACAGATAGGGTGATGAAAATCCGTGTCCATCTGTGGAAGCTGTGGATCCATCTTTACGCCGGCGAGGAACCGATCTGGTAGGGCTCTTCAGTGACGGTGAAGGGGTGCTCGGCCATGTAGGCCAGGACCTGTTCCCGTTCGGGAATGCCGGCCACCCCTTCCTTCTCGACCCCAAAGGAGGCCGTCACATTGGCAAAACGGGCTGCCTGGACTGGATCCCCCGTTTCCTGAAGGCGAATGATGAACGCGGCGGTGAAGATATCGCCGGCCCCGGTGGGATCCACCTCCCTGGCCGGCCGGGGCGGGATGTGGATGCGGCCGACGCTGCCGTCTTCCTTCCGCTGGTGGAGGATGCATCCCTCCCGGGCCTGGGTCAGAACGACGTACGGCACCTGTTGCACGAAAAGATCCAGCCGGCTCAAGTCAAACTCGATATCTTCGACGGATAGGACCAGTACATCCAGGTACGGCAGAATCTCGGCGGCGTTCTCCCAGGGTTTGCTGAAGACTCGGCCCTGTGCATCCCACCGGCGCATCCAGCCCTGGGGCACCGCGGCAACCAGGGTCTCTGGCGGGAAGATGGGCGCCATGTCCGGCCCGATTTCGTTGACCAGGGGGCCCAACAGGACGGCCCGGGCCCGCCGCAGGGGCTGGGGAATGTCGTTGGCCGTCAGGGGCAAAGCCTGGCTGTAGCAGTACTGTACCCGTCCGTTGGCCGTGTAGACATTGGCGAAGGTCGTCGTCTGGGGCGACGGCAGGACCCGCAGGTCGATCCCCGAAGGCAGTTCCGACAGGTCTGTATCCGCCGCGGCCCGGGTGATCACCGTGGGTCGGCGCCCCAGACGAAGTGCCGTGATGGCCGCAAAGCTGACGGTACCGCCAATTCGATAGTCACTGGCTGGATCGGCGCTCACCAGGTCACGGGTCACATGGCCGATCAACAGAATATCTGCCTCTGGGTTCGCCTCAGCATTCGGTTTGGATTGTAGCATGTCTCCCATCCTCGGTCAAAGGGGGGTGAAATCTGGCGCCTTCCCCCACTTTCCTGCCATTCCCTGGCGGATGTGTTTCTCCATAAAAAACCCGCCCACATTGGGCGGGGCATGTCATGGCTTTGGGACTGAACGGACTCCCAGGCGCTACTGACGTTTGGCGACGATGTTGACTTTGCGTCGCTCCCCTTCGCCAGAGCTCTGGGTGAAGACGGCCGGATGGTCGCGCAGGGCCAGGTGGACGATGCGCCGCTCGTTGGGCGGCATGGGCTCCAGGGCGATGGAGCGGCCGGTGTCGGCCACCTGTTCCGCCATGCGCAGGGCCAGCTGGGTCAGTTGGGTGATGCGGCGCTCCTTGTATTGCTCCACATCCACCGTGATGGCCTTCCATTCCTTGAGCCGCTGGTTCACCATCAGCCGGAGCAGATACTGGATGCTGGCCAGGGTCTCGCCGCGGCGGCCGATCAGGGCACCCAAGTCCTGGCCCTGGATGTCCAGATAGAGGGAGGGCGGCCCCTGGCCGTCATCCGCGGGACGCCAGCTGGCGACCACCCGGGCCTCAAAGCCCATCAGGGTGACCAGACGTTCCAGCATTTCCACTGCCATCCGCTCCAGCTCTGGATCTTCTACCCCGGAGGGCGCCGCCTCGGGTTCAGCCTCCTGGGTGGCCACCGGCAGTTCCTGGCTCGCTGCCGGCTCAGCGACCGCGGGCTCTGCCGGGCTTGGGGTGGGCGTGGGCTCCGGCTGGGCCGCTGTTTGGGGGGGCGTGGCGGGCTCGGCGGGCGACGGAGCAGGGCTGGATGTGGGGCGGGCCACGATACGAACCCGGGCCGGCTCACTGCCGATGCCGAAGATCCCCCGGCTGCCTTTGCTGAGCACCTCGATCTCGGCCTGATCGGCCGTCAGACCGAGGGCTCGCAGCCCTTCTGCGATGGCTTCGTCTACATTTTTGCCGGTGAATTCAACTCCCTGCTCTCCCATAGGATGCTACCTCCTTTTGGTGCGACGGCGTTTGGGCGTTCGGGCTTTGGTGCTGCCCTGGTCGGCCTTGGCGCCGTTGGCTGTGGCGGCGGTGGGCGCCAGTTGGGCTTCGCCGTCGGCGCTATTGGCGGATATGTGGGTGGACCCTTCGGCTCCGGCTGTGGCCGTGGCAGGCGCCGGCTTAAAGCGGTCGCTGGTGACGTACCACTGTTGCAGCATCTGCAGCAGGTTGCTGGTGACCCAGTACAGGGTCAGGCCTGCCGGCACCTGGAGGGTGAAGAAGCCAAACATGAAGGTCATCATCAGACCGATCTGCTTGGTCATGGCCGCGCCCTGCCCCTGGGCATCCGGCGTGCTGGGGGTCATCCACTGCTGCATGGCAAATTGGGAGATCATGAGCAGGGCGGGGAGGACCAGGTAAGCAGCCAGGAAGCCATAACGCCCCTGGTTGAATGCCTCGGTAATCCAGCTCAACCCCTGGCTGTACTGGGGAAAGCCCAGATCCGGGATCCAGAACCAGCTGGCGTTGGACAGGTTGGGGCCCAGGGCCACCAGTGCAGAGTAGAGGCCAAAGAGGATGGGCATCTGCACCAGGAGCGGAAGACAGCCGCTCAAGGGATTTACCCCTGCCTCCTGGTACAGCTTCATCTGTTCCTGGGCCAGCTTCTCCCGATCCTTGCCGTATTTTTTCTGCAGTTCCTGGATCTTGGGCTGCAGTTCCTTTTGGGCCTGCATGCCCCGGATCTGGATCATGGTCAGGGGAAAGGTGACCACCTTGATGATGATGGTGAAGGCAATGATGGTGAAGCCCCAGTGGTAGGGAACGTTGGCCGCCTGCATCAACGTGTCCAGCCAGATGAGGGCCTTTCCCAGGGGCCAGACCACCAGGGTTTGCCACCAGCCCTGGGGCGGGGTTTCCATAATATCCACACCTGAATAGTCGACGCCACAGCCGCTCAACAAGAGCATGGCTCCAATGAGCGCCAACATCAGGATCCACTGTCTTCGTTTCACATCCATCTCCTTGCAACACGTGGTGACCAATGCCCCCGACGGGTCCTCAACAAGCGTTCCGGCATGGGTTCACCGCCTCATGGCACTGGATCAAAGCCGCCCTTGTTCCAGGGGTGACAGCGCAGGATCCGTCGGATGCCCATCCAGCCGCCCCTACGCAGGCCATACTTTTGAATCGCTTCGTAGGTGTAGTGGGAGCAGGTGGGATAGTAGCGGCAGTGACTCCCCAACAACGGGGAAAGGAAGCGCTGATAAAAACGGATGAGCATCAAGATGATGCGCTGCATGGAGTCTTGTCCTGAATCTTCGCGGCTTCCTGGGCCGTCTTCCCCTGATCCGCCCTGGCCGGAGTGCCAGCCCGGGGATCCTTCTCTCCTTCTGCCGTGCTCGTAACACCCGTGTCTGAATCTCGTAACAAATGCGCCCGCCGAAGTAGGCGGGCGCAGGCGGCATCCATCGCTTGATAGTCCGCACTGCGAATGGGATTTCTGGCAATAAAGACCACGTCCCACCCCGGTTTGACCGAATCCATTCGCAGACGTACGGCTTCCCGTAAACGACGTTTGATCCGATTCCGCGCCACCGCGTTGCCAATGCGACTGCTCACCGAAAAGCCGAAGCGGCTATAGGGCAGATCATTGGGGAGGGCACACAACACCAATAAAGCGTCGCTGTAGGAGCGCCCACGGCGGCGAATCTCCTGGAAGCGCTTATTGTCTCGAACCCGATAACGCCGTTTCACGCCTGGAAGACGACCAATGGCCTAGTGGCGGAAGGGCTTGCGCTCGGTCAGCTTGACGGTCAGGCGGGCACGTCCCTTGAGGCGGCGGCGCTTGAGAACATTGCGGCCGCCCGGCGTGCGCATGCGGATGCGGAAGCCGTGGGTCTTCAGTCGCTTGCGTACTTTGGGCTGCCAGGTGCGCTTCGGCATGGTTGACTCCTTGATCTCCCAATTCGATGATCCGGTCGATATCCTGTCTGCGATAGTCCGTATCAGTACCCATGTGAGGTACCCACGGATATCCCATCGATATCCCAATTCCCAATAAAATTTCCTCGAATGTGGCGCCCGGACGATGGCCGATCAACGACACGTCCACTGGCACGTCACCAGACCGGGCCAGCAGGCAGGGGATATCTGGCCGGCTAGCTGGGTGGCGCCATCATCAAAGGAACATTATACGTGCACGGTTTCCCCACTGTCAAATTGGGGGGCTTTTCCCAGGCCGCGGAATTCGCGGATGCTCCAGGCCGCTCCCAGCGACGACTCGCCCCATGCAACCGACATCCGAACCGACACCGGAACTTGTGCCTTCGCCGCGTCGTTTGTTCTTTTCTGTTGGGAGCCATAAATCTGTTGGGGCGTAAACCCCCAGCCCGATCCAAACCAGGTCTTGCAATGCTTGGCAACGTAGGAGAGAAATGGTACCATGGTCGATGGAGAGAAGTCTGTGATTCAGACGGAGGGGAAGATGGTGGTCGAGCCGGCACAACCCGCCAGGGAGAGGCGGGAACGCCTGGGGCAGGATCAACCTGTGTACGAAAAACCGGCGCACGGGAATGGAGCCCACTGGGAAGAGAGCCCAGAGCTCCTGCGTTGGCGCGCGGACCTGCTACTGGACGAGATGATGCTGGGCGGGGTGGATGTCTCCGCCGCGGACCTGGATCCAGCGCCGGCTACCCCGGAAACGACCGCCGCCCCTGACCATGGCGTCTACCCGGACAACGGCCTGTCGCCAGAAAACGGTCTTGCAAAAAACGGCCCCGGAAATGGCGCTGCCGCATCCGCAGCGGCTGCAAGGCAGGCTGACCTTCCGGCCGGGGAGCCGCCCAGACAGCCCGGTCAACCCCGGGAGGAGGCCCGACCGGCTGGCGTCAACGGCGCCCATCCCTCAGATGCGCCCACGTCCACGCCTGTATCCTCCGCGAATTTGTCCTCGGTGGATGCGTCTGCTACGCCATCGACCCGGGAGGAACCCGCGTCCCCGTCCATCTGGGACGATCGCCCCTGGGCCCGGGAGGGCTCCTGGACTGGGGTAGAGGAGTCATCCTCGCCAGAGGCGGAGCCCGGGAAACCCACTGCCCCGGAACATCCAGCCACTCGCCCAACAACGACCCAACCGGACGACCAGAATGCCGGCGGCAATCCCTGGCTACTGGCGGCGGAACAGCGCTATGCACCCTACACCGGCCCAAGGCGGGGCGAGGGCCGCCTTGACCGGGCCGACGGGTCAGCGCCTGGGAGAGCCGAAGCCGGACTCTCCTCGTCTGGACGCCGGTCTGCCGGGACGGGGGAGACGGCCCAGACATCCGAAACGTCCGAGGCGGAACGTCCCCTCTATGCCCACGCCATGTCCTTCCGGCCAGGCGGCAAGAACCGCTCCGGGCTGTTGCCGCGCATGACGTCGCTGGATCTGGAGGCCGTGCAACAGGAGATCACCGCCCTTCACAACGAGTTGGTGGCCATCCTGCCCATCGGCAACGAGACGGCTCAGCGGGGGCTGCACCTGCTGGACAAGGCCCAGGATCTGCTCGACCGGGATCCGTCCCGCTCGGCGGAAGTGGAATATTACATGCAGCAGGTCCGCTCCATTGCCCAACGGGTGCGCCAGACCCGGCGCTGGTCCGAGCTGTATCGACAGCGGCTGCGGACCTATCTGCTGGCCTGGGCCGCCCTGGCTGGCCTGTTGCTGGTGGCCCGCTTCCTCTACCAGGGGGCGCTGGAGGCCTTCGTGGCTGAACTGGGCCAGCTCCTGCCGGACAGCCTCTTCCTGCGCCACAGCGCTGCGCTGTGGGGGACCTTGCTGGCCGGAGGACTGGGCGGAGCCATCGGCGCCCTACAGACCATGCGCTATCACGCCCGGCTGGAGTATGGCTTCTTCGACCGTAAATATGGGCTGCGGGGCCTGATTCTGCCGTTCATCAGCCTGATTGTGGGTGGATTCATCTACGGCCTCATCGCCCTGGTCTACCTCTTCCTGGGCGTGGATCCCTCCCGGCAGTGGCTCGCTGCCATTTTCCCGGGCCTGCTGGCCTTCCTCTTCGGCTTGATGCAGGAGTCCATCTACGGCACCCGGGGGTGAGGCAGGCCCGGCCGTTCCCTATGCGTTACGCGGAAGTCATTGTCAACGTCCCCATCCGGCGTACCTTCACCACCCGCCAGGGCGAGCCGCCCCTCCCCGAGTCGCCTGACGACGCCGGGAACGAGTGGCGCACCTTCCACTATCATCTTCCCCCCCACCTGGAGGAGATCCTGCAGCCGGGCCATCTGGTCTGGGTCCCTTTTGGGCGTCAGCAGGTGCAGGGCATTGTGTGGCAACTGGCCGATTCGGCGCCGGTGCCCACCCGGCCTGTGGAACGTCTGGCCCGCCCGCTGCCGGTGTTGACGCCGGTGCAGTTGACGCTGGCTGCCTGGCTGGCCGACTACTACGTGGCCTCCATTCTGGAGGTGGTGCGTCTCTTCCTGCCGCCAGGGCTGCTGACCCGCTCGGGGCGCAAGGAGCAGCCCCGGGCCCGTCGGGAGCTGCAGGTGACCCTGGCGGCCCCCCCGGAGGAGCTGGAAACCCGCCTGCAGACCCTGGCCCGGTCGACGCCCCAGGCGACGGTGCTGTCCTGGCTGCTGGACCATCCCGGGGAAAGGCCTTCGCCGGGCGACCTGGCCAAAACTTGCGGCCTGCGCTCCGACAGCACAGTGCGCACCCTGGCGAGCAAAGGGCTGGTACGCATCCAGGTGGAGGGCGTTTCCCTGGCCGTCCCCCGGTCCGAGGCAGAAGCCCAGCTGGCCACGTGGCGCGGCCTGGCCCCCTATCGCCAGGTGCTGGCCGCGCTCCAGGAAGCCGGCACCCCTTTGTGGAAAAGCGACCTCTATGCCCGGGTGCCCACCGATTTGAAGACCCTGCGGGCCCTCCATCGGGCCGGGTTGATCCGCCTGGAGGAGCGGGTGCGCTTCCGGGATCCTCTGGCGGGGCGCAGCTATCCGCCTTCCGCCGCGCCTATCCTCACCAGCGAGCAGGAAGCCGTCTGGCAGCAGATCTGGCAGCGAGGGTTCCAGGCATCCCCGCCCGGCAAGTTTTTGATCCACGGCGTCACCGGCAGCGGAAAGACGGAGATCTACCTCCGGGCCATCGAGGAGACGCTGCAGCAGGGGCGCCAGGCCATTGTCCTGGTGCCGGAGATTGCCCTCACACCCCAGACCGTGGCCCGTTTTGCCGGCCGTTTCCCCGGCCGGGTCACTGTGGTCCACTCGGGGCTTAGCGCCGGAGAGCGTTACGACGTCTGGCGGGCCATCCGGGATGGAGACTTTGACATTGTGGTGGGGCCCCGCAGCGCGCTCTTCGCGCCCTTGCCCCGGCCTGGCCTGATCGTGCTGGACGAGGAGCATGAGGCCTCGTACAAGCAAAATGCCGAGGAGTGGGGCAGCGACACCGTTTTTTACGATGCCCGCACGGTGGCCCATCGTCTGGCCGAGTTGACCCAGAGCGTGCTCATCCTGGGAAGTGCCACGCCCAGCCTGGAATCCTACTTCGCGGCGCAACAGGGCCAGATGATCCTGCTGGAGATGTCCCGGCGGGTGATGGGCCATGGGATGTCCGCCGGCCCCGGTTCGGCCGACGAGGCGGTGGCCTATGCCACGTTGCCGCCGGTGGAAATTGTGGACATGCGCCAGGAGTTACGGGCCGGCAACCGGAGCATCTTCAGCCGCAGCCTGGAGGCTGAGCTCCACGCCACCCTGGACGCGGGCGAACAGGCCATCTTGTTCCTCAACCGGCGGGGAACCAGCACCTTCGTCATGTGCCGGGACTGTGGCGCGGTGCAGGAGTGTCCTCGCTGCGAGGTGCCCCTGACCTACCACGAGCGGGCGGCGGTGCTCATCTGTCACCACTGCAACCGGCGTTATCCCATCCCGGAGCGGTGCCCCAACTGCGACAGCCGGCGCATCAAATATTTCGGCAGTGGGACCCAGCGCATCGAGGAGTACGTCTCCCAGATTGCGCCCCGGGCCCGGCTGTTGCGCTGGGACGCCGATACCACCGGCCGCAAGGGGAGCCACGAGTCCATCCTGGCCCGTTTCGCCGCCCATGAGGCGGATGTGCTGGTGGGTACCCAGATGATCGCCAAGGGCCTGGATCTCCCCCTGGTCACCCTGGTGGGCGTCATCTCTGCCGACACCGGCCTCTACCTGCCCGATTTTCGCAGCGCCGAGCGCACCTTTCAGCTCCTCACCCAGGTGGCCGGCCGGGCCGGCCGCAGCCAACGGGGAGGACGGGTAGTCATCCAGACATACACGCCGGAGCACTATGCCATCCAGGCGGCTGCCCAACATGACTATGCCAGCTTCTACCGGCGCGAGCTGGCCTTCCGGCAGGAGCATGGCTACCCCCCTGTACGGCGGCTGGCACGTCTGATATACTGGCACCGGAATCTGGAGAAGGCGCAGGAAGCCAGCCAGGAGATGGTCGCCATCCTGCGCCAGCGCCTGGAGGCGTTGGCGCCGGCCGGTCAGGCCATGGACATCATGGGGCCGGTGCCCGCCTTCTTCGCCCGCTACCGGGGCTACTACCGCTGGCAGGTCCTCATCCGGGGGGCGGATCCGGCGGTCCTGCTGCGGGGGCTCCCCATCCCCTTCGGCTGGCGGGTGGACGTGGATCCGGTCTCCATCTTATAACTGGCAGGAGTGAGAGGAAGAGAAGCATGCCCAGACGGAAGAGCCAGCGCAAGCGAGAGCTCCCCGCGCCGGCGGTGGACCGGTCGACCCCTCCCCAGTGGCTGACCCTGAAGCAGGCCAGCGACTTTCTGGGCATCCACTACACCACCCTGCGGAGCTGGGCGGACAAGGGGGAGATCCCCGTCTTTCGTACGCCCGGCGGCCACCGCCGCTTCAGCCTGGCCGATTTGCGCCGCTTTCTGGACGCACGCCTCAGCCAGCGCGCGCCCGGCGAATCGGAGCACCTGGTCAGCGCGGCCATTGTGCGGGTGCGGGAGGAGATTCAGAAGATTTCCCAGGAACAGGTGGGCTGGCACTATCCCCTGGAGGGGGACGCCGTCCAGCAGCGGCGTCAGCGGGGGCGGCGTCTCTTTGCCCTGGCCATCAGCTATGTCTTGAAGCCCAAGCCCCGGCCTCGCCTCCTGCAGGAGGGGCGCCGGCTGGGCTTTGAGTACGGGCGAGAGGCCGCCCTCAGCGGGGTGGGCCTGACGGAGACCGGGCGGGCTGTCCAGTTTTTCCGCCACCAGTTGTACCAGGTCATCCGCAGCGGCAATCCCGGCCAGGCCATGGATGCCGACGATGTGCGCATCCAGCAACTGATCGACCAGTTCCTGGATGAAGTTCTCTACGCGGTGCTGGACGGCTATGAACAACAGCTTCGAGGCGACCGGGCGGGACCTGGGGTCAGCCAACAGGCCCCAGACGAACCTTTCCCGTAACCTTCACGAGTACAGCGCCCCACGCACATGGCCACTGGCGGCCTGGAGCCGCCGCCGGGCCTCGGCCGCATCCACATCCGCCAGCCCCATCACCACCGCGACCTTGACCTCTCCCCCTGCCTCTTCCAGGAGGCGGGCCGCTTCCTGGCCGGACAGGCCGGTGGCCGCCGTCACGATGCGGACAGCCCGTTCCCGTAACTTCTGATTGGTGGGCCGCACATCCACCATGAGATTGCCGTAGACCTTGCCCAGGCGGACCATGCTGGCTGTGCTGAGCATGTTGAGTACCAGCTTCTGGGCGGTGCCGGCCTTCATGCGGGTGCTCCCGGTGATGACTTCTGGCCCCGTCAATACCTCGATGGCGACGCTGGCCATCTGGGCCATGGGGGAGTGGGGACTGCAGACCACGGCGATGGAAGCGGCGCCCACTTCTCGGGCGTAGGCCAGGCCGCCCAGCACGTAGGGGGTGCGTCCACTGGCGGCCAGCCCCACCAGCACGTCACCGGCGGCGAAACCATGCGACTGGAGATCCCGGCGTCCCTGTTCGGGATCGTCCTCGGCCGCTTCGATGGGCCGGGTGAGGGCCTGGGGCCCGCCTGCGATGAGGGCGATGGCACGATCCGCCGGAAAGCTGAAAGTGGGCAGCAGCTCAGAAGCGTCCAGCACACCCAGCCGTCCGCTGGTGCCTGCGCCCATGTAGAAGAGGCGATGGCCGGCGGCCAGTCCCTGGACGATGAGCTCGACCGCCTGGGCGATCTGGGGGAGCACTTCGGCTACAGCCAGCGGAACCTGGGCATCCTGCCGGTTGATGAGCCGCAGCATTTCCAGGGTCGGCAGGCGGTCAAGCTCCTGGCTGAGGGGATTTCGCTGTTCGGTAAGGGGCAAGGGGGTAGTCTGTTGCATATTCATGGGCCTTTCGTCGTATGGAATCTACGGATCGAAGTGAAAACCATCCCTGGGCGCCGAGTCCCCAGACGGCTGCTATGATAACACCTTTTGGCAACAGGACCAGGAATACCCATCCATTCGACGCATGCCAGCAAGGCGTTTGTGGAATGTAGGGAAAGCGTAGGTGAAATGTGGGAAAAGGGCCATCCTGTCGGCGCGAAACTGCAGCTGTACGCGCTTGGAGGCTGGGCTGCCACCACCTTCTCTGTTTGGATTTGCCGGACGATGGGGGTTTTAGGGTGTCGGGCCCGGGTCAGAAGTGTCCAGGGCTGCAAAAAAGTCCCCTTTGTCGCGGCCCGGGCGGTCGGCGGCGCCTCGCCATGCCGCTGGGCCCTGGGTCAGCCGGACCGCGTCCTCCTGGGATCCATCGGGGCGATCCAGGGGTGGTTTGCATAGAAACTCGCGCCCTGTTATAATCGAATTCCCACTCAGGCTTCGGTTCCCTGCGGATGAAGCTGTACTCCCTTTTTTCAGGCCGAATCCGTATTCAAGCCTATTGGCCCTATAACCAACTCACACCATCACACCTAAAGTACACCTAAAGGAGGTTTGTCATGCGTAACCCAGGGAAGTGGCTCGTCCTGCTTGTTGTCGTTTTGTTGATGACCAGCCTGGCCGCCTGCGCGGCGGGAACCGTTGCCGTGCCCGATCGCCCCATTGAGGTGAGCGTGGACTCGGCGCTGGCCGCCCAAGACAAAGCCATGGCCGGCCTGATGATGGGTTCGGCGGAGTGGACCGAAGAGGAGTTTAGCAGCCTGTTGTCGGTGCTGCTCCAACAGAACAGCGGCGAAAATAATCCGGTCAACGCCATTCGGGTTTGGTTTGATCCGGACAATCAGGTGACCATTCAGGTGGATCTGAAGGATGGGGTGATCCCCTTCGGCAATCAACTGAACCTGGCCGGCAAGGTGGATGTGGTGGACAACCACGTGCAGGTCCACCTGGAGCAGGCGGCGGCCGGCAACCTGGCCGTGGCCCCGGCCGTCCTCCAGATGATCAGCGACCAGATCAACGCTTCCCTGGCCGACCCCAGCATGGGGGTGGCGGTGGACGTGACCACGGACACCGGCCTGATTCAGGTCAGCCTGGCCGGCATGTAGTTTCTCGGTAGGCAGGAGTCGGTAGGCTGCCCCGGCACCCGTGGGCGGGCTCGCCCGTTTATCTTTGTCGTCTATCTTTGTTGTCATGGCCCGGAAGTTCTTCCGGGCCTTTTTCATGGCAGGTTCATACCCGGGGCTGAAGTCCTGTTGCAGGTGGGTGCGTACGTTCGGCAGAAATAGCCGCCCTAAAATTTGACCATCGATTGGCGGCCATGTTACACTCGTGGTTCGTGGGCATGTTGTGCCCACGGCTTGTGTGTTTATGGTTTTGATGCAAGTTCGGACGTGAACATCGCGGGTGCATGCTGCGGCAGCAGGGGGTGCCTTGCCCTATCCAGGGTGCCGCCGGAAGAGCTGCCGATATTTTGCCGACATTCTGGTTGCCGGCATTTTCATGAGGGCGTGAATTAGCTAGGGTCGAAGTTTGGTTCTAAGTTCGCTTTGAATGCTTGAGTTCTCTTGGGTATCTTGAGCAATTTGACTTAGATTGAGGATTCAGTTCATTAGGATGGAGGAGTCTTTTGCCCACGATTAACCAGCTGGTCCGCAAGGGCCGAAAAAGTGTGGCCAAAAAGGAAAAGGCGCCGGCGCTGCGCTTCACCCAGAATACCCTGACCGGCAAGACCCGGCGTATGAAGAAGGGGAATCCCCAGAAGCGCGGCGTCTGCACCCAGGTGCGTACCACCACGCCCAAGAAGCCCAATTCCGCCTTGCGGAAGGTAGCCCGTGTGCGCCTGACCAACGGCATGGAGGTCACGGCCTACATTCCGGGCGAGGGCCACAACCTGCAGGAGCACAGCGTGGTGCTGGTGCGCGGCGGTCGTGTGAAGGACCTGCCCGGTGTTCGCTATCACATCGTGCGAGGCGCGCTGGACAGCACGGGCGTCGACCAGCGGAAGCGTGGTCGCAGCAAATATGGGACAAAGCGCCCGCGAGGGTAACATAGCTACGGCGGAGATTCAATACCTATGCGCAGGAAGCGAGCAGAGACACGAGCGGTCATTCCCGATCCTCGCTACAACAGCGAGATCGTCGCCAAGTTTATCAACAATGTGATGGAGCGCGGCAAGAAGAGCCTGGCCACCCGCATTGTTTACAACGCCTTCGACCTCATCGAAGAGCGGACCAATCGCCCCGGCCTGGAGGTTTTTGAGGAGGCGTTGAAAAATGCCACTCCTCTGGTAGAGGTCAAGCCGCGCCGGGTCGGCGGTGCCACATATCAGATTCCGGTGGAGATCGGGGCAAACCGGCGGATGGCCCTGGCCATGCGCTGGCTGATCGACAGCGCGCGCAAGCGCAGTGGCCGCGATATGTCTGTGCGGCTGGCCAATGAATTGATGGATGCCGCCCGCAACGAAGGTGCTACCATCAAGAAGCGGGAGGACACCCACCGGATGGCCGAGGCCAACCAGGCTTTCGCCCACTTCCGTTACTAAATCGGCCGCTTTTGTCCCGGGCCGGCCAGCCCCAGAGGGCTGGGCAAAGGCCGGCACCCGGATGGAGCGGCTCGCCCGTCGCGATCCCGCTGCGTGGCTATGGACCGAGCTTTGCTGAAAATTTAGCGTGGTTTTTGGCTCTCTCTAGAGAGCTCGCATACGTCTCGAACGATACGTCTCGAACGACGAGTGCGGCGCCCTTGCCACAAGTGAACGAGCGCAATGTCTTGCTAGCGCTCCAGGCCTGTCTGGGCAACATCGATGTTGCCCAGGGCTGCCGGGTATCAGGCAAACTTTCCAGGCAAACTTTGTGGAGAATCGGCGCCGTACTGTTTTGTTCTAAAACAGGAATCCTTTTATGAGTGTGGAATATCCCATCGAACGCACGCGCAATATCGGTATCATTGCGCACATTGACGCCGGTAAAACAACGACCACCGAGCGTATTCTCTTCTATTCCGGTCGCATCCACCGCATGGGCGAGGTGCACGAAGGCACCGCTGTGACCGACTACATGGTCCAGGAGCGGGAGCGGGGCATCACCATCACGGCTGCTGCCATCACCACCGTCTGGACCGACCGCATGACCGGCGAGGAGTGTCAGATCAACGTGATCGACACCCCCGGCCACATCGACTTCACCGCCGAGGTCCAGCGCAGCCTGCGGGTCCTGGACGGCGGCGTGGTGGTCTTCGACGCGGTGGCCGGCGTGGAGCCCCAGTCCGAGACCGTCTGGCGACAGGCGGACCGCTACCACGTGCCCCGCATCTGCTTCGTCAACAAGATGGATCGGGTGGGCGCCAGCTTCGAGCGCACCTGCCAGATGATCGTGGATCGGCTGGGTGCCAACCCGCTGCCCATTCAGCTGCCCATCGGCGCCGAAGATAGTTTCGCCGGTGTGATCGACCTGCTGACCATGAAGGCCCTGGTCTTCACGGACGAGCTGGGGGCCAAGCCGTCGGTGGAGGAGATCCCCGCCGACCTGCGGGAGGCCGCCGAACACGCCCGCGAGGTGATGATTGAGCGGATCGCCGAGACCGACGACGAGCTCACCATGAAGTTCCTGGAAGGCGAGGAGATCAGCACCGAGGAGCTGGTGGCTGCCCTGCGTCGGGCCGTGATCAACAATGAGATCGTGCCTGTGCTCTGTGGCTCTGCCCTGCGGAACAAGGGGGTCCAGCCATTGCTGGATGCCATCGTGCGCTACCTGCCCAGCCCGGTGGACATTCCACCGGTACAGGGGACGGATCCCCACACGGGTGAAACCATCTACCGCAAACCGGATCCCAATGAGCCCTTCTCGGCTCTGGTGTTCAAAATTGTTACCGACCCCTTCGTGGGTCGGCTGGCCTACGTCCGGGTCTATTCGGGGCGGTTGACCTCAGGCAGCACCGTCTACAACGTCAACCGGCAGCGTCGGGAGCGGATTGGGCGCCTCCTGCAGATGTACGCGGACAAGCGGGAGGAGATCAAGGAGTGCGATGCCGGGGATATCGCCGCGGTGGTAGGGCTGAAGCAGACCTTCACCGGCGAGACCCTGTGTGACCCCAACGCCGAGATCCTGCTGGAGTCCATCGAATTCCCGGACCCGGTGATCAAGGTGGCGGTGGAGCCCAAATCCAAGGCGGATCAGGACAAGCTGACCGAGGCCCTGCTCAAGCTGGCCGAGGAAGATCCCACCTTCCAGGTCAACTACGACGACCAGACCGGGCAGACGGTGATCGCCGGCATGGGCGAGCTTCACCTGGACATCATCATTGATCGGCTCAAGCGGGAGTTCCGGGTCCAGTGCAATGTGGGGCGCCCCCAGGTTGCCTACCGGGAGACCATCACCCGGCCGGTGCGGGCCGAAGGTCGTTTCGTGCGACAGAGCGGTGGCCGCGGCCAGTATGGCCACGTCTGGCTGGAGATCGAACCCAACGAGCCGGGTGCCGGCTTCGTCTTCGAGGATCGCATCGTCGGTGGTGTGGTCCCCAAGGAGTACATCCCGGCGGTTCAAAAGGGCGTGGAAGAGGCCATGGAGAGCGGCGTCCTGGCCGGCTATCCGGTGGTGGATGTCAAGGTGGCCCTGGTGGACGGCAGCTACCACGAAGTGGACTCCAGCGAAATGGCCTTCAAGATTGCCGGGAGCATCGCCTTCAAGGAAGGTGCCCAGAAGGCCGGCCCGGTGCTGCTGGAGCCCATCATGAAGGTGGAGACCCTGGTGCCGGAAGAGTACGTGGGCGACATCGTGGGCGATTTCTCCAGCCGCCGCGGCGACATCAGCGGCATGGAGCCCCGGGGAAATGTCCAGGCCATCAAGGCGTACGTGCCCTTGAGCGAGATGTTCGGCTACGCCACCGACCTGCGCTCCATGACCAGCGGTCGGGGCACCTTCACCATGGAGTTCTATAAGTACGCACCGGTTAACCAGGCCATTGCCGAGAAGATTCTGAAGGGCGTGGCGGCCTGATACCGGGGAGGCACCTCTTGTCCGGGGGCTCGTGGTACGGGGTCTGCGCATCCCGTACCACGGCTGCCCTGTAGGAGCAGGGCGCCGAAGCTGTACTGGCAGCTTCCAAACGCAAGCGCGTTCTGACTGCCATAAATTTTGTTAACATGGCGGTCATGGTTTATACTATTTAGGTTTGTGGCGTACATCTTCGCCACAGGTCCATAGGGCTTGGTTGCACCGCCGCGAGGGGCTCCGGCGGTGCAATTGCACCCTGTGGGCCGTCGGCTGCCCGCATTCCGGTGGTTCATACACCCCAGGTTCATGCCTGCGAAGTCGGGCAGCGCAGGCGCTGACGTGGTGGCAGTCGCCAGGCCGTTTTAGCGGCTGAATCTCGTTTGCGCCTTTTCTCTTTTGAAATGATATCTCTGGATAGACTCGAGATCTGGGATCATTGTCAGTGACTTGCTTCGAGTGTTTGTGTTAAGGAGAATAAATTATGTCCAAAGCGGTATTTGAGCGGAAGAAGCCGCATGTGAATGTGGGGACGATCGGGCACATCGACCACGGGAAGACGACCCTGACAGCGGCCATCACGAAGGTGTTGTCGTTAAAGGGGTGGGCGG